>JAIRMP010000213.1 GCA_031258615.1 Spirochaetaceae bacterium
TATCTGCCTTAGCGCATCCTCCGCCGTACTGTTTGCCCCGCGCCCTGTCAAGGAGGAATTTTTACATGAACCGCACAAGGCAGCCGTCCCCGTGGAAACTTCGTTTCCTCCACCGCCGCGCGTACCGTTAGGTACACGGCGCTTCATTTGACAAATCGTATAGATATGTTATTATGAAATTATGTTGGACCCCAAAGAATACATGGCCCCTTGGCCTGATCTGGAATTTCCCAATTTTATCGCGCTGCTTGACTGGTGTGAACGGGAACATGGCGGCAAGAACGCTATTTTTTACCGAGGCGAGAGGGAAAAAGACTTTGACATTTGGACCTACGAACGCCTTGCGGCGGAAAGTCGGCGCGTTGCGCGCGGACTCCTGAAGCAGGGGCTGCTCAAAGGTGATCGTGTGGCATTATGGTCGGAAAACCGCCCCGAATGGATTGCGGTTTGGATGGGCGCGGCCATAGCCGGCTGTGTAATCGTACCTGTTGACTTTCTGATAGGCGAAAAGGAATGTTTCAACATACTGGAGCTGACGGAACCGGGCGCATTCTTTTTTTCAGACAGGAAGGCGGATTTTGCCGCAAGCCTGACCTCCAAAGGGTTACATACCGGCATCCTTGTACAGGTTGCGGGAAATAGCGATTTCTCAAGTTTTGGAAGGGACTCAGGGGATCACCGGCTGCCGTCTGTAGATGACGTTAAGGAGCAGGACCCGGTGTCGATAGTGTTCACGTCCGGGACTACGGGGCTCGCGAAGGGAGTTACGCTTACCCACAAGGGCATAATAGCCAACGCCAGCGCCGCAGTGCGTATGCTGCGTCCCATACCGGAAGATATTTTTATAAACGTGCTGCCGCTGCACCATACATACCCCACAACCTGTTCGTTTGTCGTGCCTTTTTCACTGGGCATACCCACAATTATCGTGTCCAGGCTTGTAGGGCAGGTCGTGATCAACGACATCAGGGACGCCGGGGGCACGTTCCTGATCGCCGTGCCGCTGCTGTACGAGAAGGTGATGGCGGCGATCGACAGCAAGTACAAAAAAACCCCGCTTGTCGTGAGGGCGGTTCTCGATCTGCTGCGCAAAATCGCCCTTGCCGAGGCGAAAAAAGGCAATCCTTACTTTGGCAGGAAGGTGTTTCGTTTTATCCGTAAAAAGGCGGGTCTTGCGTCTATCAATATTATGGTCGCGGGCGGCGGGGCGTTGAACCCCAGGACGGCGGACTTCTTCGATTCGTTCGGTTTCAACATTGTTCACGGCTACGGGATGAGTGAAAACGGCCCCCTCATCAGCGTCAGCACCCCGTGGCACAAACGGAACGAGTCGGTCGGGCTGCCGGTAAAGTACACGGATGTCAAAATTGTTGACCAAAACGACGATACGCGAAAACTTGGCACAGGACAGGTAGGCGAAATAGTCGTCAAATCTCCGTCGTTGATGCTTGGTTACTACAAGGCGCCCGAAGCTACGGCTGAAATGTTTACAGAGGACGGCTACCTTAAAACAGGCGATCTCGGTTACATAGATGAAGACGGCTTCATATTCATCAACGGCAGGAAAAAGAATCTGATCGTTTCCAGCGGCGGCAAAAACATCTACCCGGAAGAGATCGAGGCTATGTTTAACGGCTCGCGTGTTATAGGTGAGATTCTTGTGCTGGGCCGGCGTGAAGCCAGCGGCGAGGTCATATTTGCCGTGGTTGTGCCAAACTACGAGGCGCTGGCTGAAGATTATCCCGGTAAAAAGCCCGACAGCGATTCTGATTTTATCCGCGGTCTGGTAAAGATAGAGATTGAAAAGGTAAACCGCCTGCTCCCGCCTTTCAAAAAGATAGGCAACTTTACGCTGCGTTCTACGGAATTTGAGAAAAACGCCCAGAAGAAGGTCCGCCGCTTCCTGTACAAGGACTACGAGGACCCCCAGAAGACTCCGCTATAGCCAGTCTGTGCCCCCGCCAGCGCCGGCCAGCCGGTTTAAAGTCCGCTCCGCGCCT
Organism: Spirochaetaceae bacterium; assembly: GCA_031258615.1. Classification (GTDB taxonomy): domain Bacteria; phylum Spirochaetota; class Spirochaetia; order Treponematales; family Breznakiellaceae; genus JAIRMY01. Next base: position 2,001 of record JAIRMP010000213.1, read on the forward strand.
CCCGCCGGAGCGGACGAGGGCTTTACGAGCACTTGGCTGAAACGCGGCCTACGGTGTAGTATGAATGGGAAACAGGGGAACATTGGATGCTTCAAGGACGCAGCCTGATAGGGCCGGACGATTTTACGGTGGCGGAACTGGATAGGCTTTTTGAATTAACAGAACAAATAAAAAATGACAAAAATTACCTGCGGCAGTCATGCCGGGGAAAACTTTTAGCGGCGCTTTTTTTTGAACCGAGCACGAGGACGAGGCTTTCTTTCGAGGCGGCTATGCTGAGGCTGGGCGGCAGTACGCTGGGTTTTGCGGATGCCGGTTCCAGCTCGGCGAGCAAGGGTGAGAGCCTTGCCGACACGGTACGGGTCGTTTCGTCGTACTCGGACGTGATTGTGATGCGCAACCCAAAAGAAGGGGCCGCGCTGTTGGCTTCCCGCTACTCGTCCGTCCCCGTGATAAACGCGGGGGATGGCGGCCACCACCACCCAACCCAGACGCTTACCGACCTCGTTACAATCAAACAGCTTTGCGGGCGTTTTTCGGGGCGTAGCGTATGTTTTTGCGGCGACCTGAAATTCGGACGCACCGTTCATTCCCTTGCCGCCTCGCTGTCGCGTTACGACGATGTCAAAATAGTCTTTGTCTCACCGGGAGAGCTCGCAATCCCCGAATACATAACCCGTGACATACTTCAAAAAAATAATATTTCGTATACCGAGACTGACCGCCTGGAAAAGGTTATCGGCGGCATTGATGTCCTGTATATGACGCGGGTACAGCGTGAACGTTTTCTGAACGAAGAGGAGTATATACGCCTTAAAGATTCTTACATTTTAACGCCAAAACTGATGAAGATGGCGCGCGGTAATTTGGTTGTGCTGCACCCCCTACCCCGCGTAAACGAAATTTCCGTGGAAATAGACGATGACCCGCGCGCGGCCTACTTTAGGCAGGCAGAATACGGAATGTATATAAGGATGGCGCTGCTCGCTTCCATACTGGGGGTTGCATAGATGCCGAATACAGACGGGAAGATGCTGATTATTGACAAGATAAAAAACGGAATCGTTATTGACCACATAAAAGCGGGACAGGGCGTGCGTGTCTTTGACTGGTTGTCGCTCGGTAAATCGCCGCATACGATAGCCTTTGTCGTAAACGCCCCTTCGTTGCGGATGGGCAGAAAGGATATTATAAAAATTTATGATACGATAAACATAGACCATGATATTCTGGGACTCATCGATCCCAATATTACCGTAAACATTATAGAAAATGAAATCGTAACAAAAAAAATAACACTACAGCTTCCGGCCCGTGTGGAAAATATTCTTTTCTGCAAGAATCCGCGCTGCATCACGTCAACGGAAAAATATATTCCTCATATATTCCATCTGGCGGACAGGGCGGCGGAAACTTACCGCTGTGAATACTGCGATGAAACCCGCGGGGCCGAGGATTTTCGTTGAAAATCATCTTTCGTAACTTCCGCGTCATTGATGCCTTTACGGACGTTACAGGAAGCGTAATTGTGGATGGCGGACGTATTGTTGACGTTGTCCCGGACGCCGTTGTACCTCATGGTGACGGCGGGCTTGTGTTCGACGGCTGCGGACGGCTTGTCCTGACGAGCGGTTTTGTCGATATGCACGCACATTTCCGTGAGCCGGGTTCGAGCGGGAAGGAAACGCTTGAGTCGGCGTCCCTCGCGGCGGCGCGCGGCGGCTATACGAGCGTGGTCTGTATGGCAAACACGAGTCCGCCCGTCGACAACGAAGCGGCGGCAATCTCGATCAAACGACGTGCGGACGCAATAGGCCTAATCAGCCTGTACCCTGCCATTTCCCTTACGGAAGGCATGAACGGCAAAAAACTTTCGCCCTACCTGGCGGCAGGGCGGTCAGCAGTGCGCACATACAGCCCCCCCCTCCTGTCCGAAGACGGCAGGGACGTGGCGGATGAGGGCCTCCTCAGAACCGCCCTCCGCGCTGCCGCGGAGGGCGGTCACACGGTGTCGTGCCACTGCGATTTTGGCGGCGAGGATGCTGCCGTTAAGCGGGTTTTGGAGCTTGGGGTGGACTGCCGTATCCACATCGCGCATGTTTCTGCAAAAGGCGCGGTCAACCTTTTGCGTGATCACAAGAGTCACGCGCCGGAATCACCTGTAACGGCGGAAGCCACACCTCACCATATCGCGCTGACAAGGGGGGACGCGGAGGCGTCCGGCGCGGAAACTTTCGGCAAGGTTGCCCCGCCTCTCCGCAGTGAGGAGCACCGCCTTGAGCTTATAGAGGGACTCAGGGACGGTGTCATTGATGTTATCGCCACCGACCATGCGCCGCATACCACGGACGACAAATTGAACGGCGCGCCGGGATTCAGCGGTCTTGAAACAGCTTTTGCGGTATGCTACACTACGCTTGTAAAGAGGTATAACTTTTCATTGCAAAAACTTTTTTCGCTGCTCAGCGCGGAACCTGCCCGTATTCTTGGATTAAGCGGCTGCGGCGCAATTGCGGCGGGCAATAACGCGGATATTGTTGTGCTGGATACGGAACGCGAAACCGTCATTGACGGCGATACGTTCGCGTCCCGTGGTAAAAACACGCTTTTTTCCGGCAGAAAACTTTACGGATCCGTGGTTTTAACGCTCCATGACGGCAGGGTTGTGTACCAGGCGTAACTAAAAGGCGTTTTACAGATGGTGAAAGACGAAAAAAACGTAAAAGACAGACTACGGCGCGGCGGTGTTTTTGTTGTTGTCTCCACCCTGCATGTTCTGTTGCTTTTTTTTATTGTCTTTACCGTTGAGGTCAAGGCCGGCGTGATCGAACTGCCTGCCAGCGTGATGAAACTTACCGATATAGCTGAAGAAGAGCCGGCGCCCGCACCGGAGCCGCCAAAGCCTTTGCCGCCGCCGCCGGTCGAGTTGACGATCAGCGATCCGGTTGCGGAAACCATCATTGAGGTGGAGGAAGAGCCCGTAGAGCTTGCCGCCGCACCGTCCGCCGCCCCCGCAGTCCCCGCCGCCGCTCCCGCCGGCAGGTACAACGGAGAGTATTTGCCGCAAAACATGGTTTCTGTTTTGCCGTACCTTGACGAAAGGGCAATCCGTTCAAGGCTGGTCTACCCATCCATTGCGCTCCGTTCCGGCCTCGAAGGGATAGTCTACATTGAGCTTTACATAGATCGTGATGGCCGGGTGCGGCGCGTCGAAATAATCAAAGAGAATCCGCCGGGCAGGGGATTCGGCGAGGCGGCTGTAAAGGCGTTTGAGGGGATAAGCGGCAGACCGGCCCAGGCTAACGGCGAGGCTGTCGCGGTCCGCTACCGCTACCCCGTCCGCTTCCAAATCAAATAGCAGGCCAGCCTGCGCCAAACATACGCGGGCGGCCAAGTCATTGCCCTTGACATTTTCCAGGTAGTGAAGGCGGTTTTTTGGGCGCATCCCCGCCTATGGCGGGGTCGGGCTTTTCGCTCCAATTCCTCACCCCGCCTTTGGCGGGCTTGCGGGATTTCCGCTTCAATCCCTTGCGCGGCGAGCGCTTCGTATAAAAAAGTATACGCTTTTTGTGATTTAGGCGCCGCTTGATTGAAAATTTTGGCGGGTATATAATTATAAAAATGGGAAATGTAACCTTAAATGCCGCCGGCAAGGCAAAAAACGATGAATTTTATACTCAAATCTCGGATATAGAAAAGGAATGTTCTCATTACAAGGGGCATTTTAAGGGCAAAACCATTTTCTGCAACTGCGATGACCCTTATGAAAGCGAATTTTTTAAATACTTTGCGTTAAATTTTAATCACTTGGAGCTGAAAAAACTGCTTGCCAGTTGCTATATTGGCTCGCCTATTGCCAACACGCA
>JAIRMP010000216.1 GCA_031258615.1 Spirochaetaceae bacterium
GTCAAGGGCGGCGAATGGTTCGCGTCTATGGGTACGCCGGACTCCAAAGGGACCAAGGTCTTTGCCCTCACCGGCAAGGTGGAAAATTCCGGCCTCATCGAAGTCCCGATGGGTACTACGCTCCGCGAAATCATATTTGAGATCGGCGGCGGCATAAAGGACGGCAAGAAGTTCAAGGGCGTACAGACGGGCGGCCCGTCAGGCGGCATACTTACCGAAAAAGACCTGGACACGCCTATAGACTATGCCGGCCTCGCAAAGATGGGATCGATGATGGGCTCAGGCGGCATGATAGTCATGAACGAGGACGACTGCGTCGTGGACGTGGCCCGCTTCTACATGGACTTTTGCGTGGACGAGAGCTGCGGCAAGTGTTCGCCGTGCCGTATCGGTACGTCGCAAATCCTCGCGATTCTGAACAAGATTGCCGAGGGCAAGGGCGAAGATTCGGACATCGTAAAGCTGGAACAGATCGGCAAGGCTATGCAGAAGGGTTCCCTCTGCGCGCTCGGTCAAACGGCCCCCAACCCGACACTTTCCACCGTCAAGAATTTCCGCGACGAGTTCATGGAGCACATTCACGACAAGAAATGCCGCGCCGGCAAGTGCAAAAAACTTGCCATATTCGAAATTCAGGAAGAACCCTGCATAGGCTGCGGCAAATGCGCCAAGAATTGTCCCGTTGACGCGATTTCGCCGAAAGAAGGCTGGACGGCCCCGGAGGACGGCAAGAAGAAAAAGCCGCCCATGGTTATAGATCAGACCAAATGTATCAAGTGCGGCGAATGTTTCAGTAACTGCAAGTTTGACGCGGTGGTCAAAAAGTAGGCGCCTGGTACGCTTCAGGCTACTCTGTATAAGGAGATTGATTTTATGGTAAACATAAAGATAAACGGAACCCCGCTTCAGATTGAAGAGGGGACAACCATCGTAAACGCGGCAAAGAAGGTGAACATCAAGATACCGACCCTTTGTTACAACCCCGATCTGCCGCCCTGGGCCTCGTGCGGCCTCTGCATAGTCCGTACCGCCGGCCCCGGTTCGCCCCGCATGGCGCGCGCCTGCACCACCGCCGTCGCGGAAGGCATGGACATCATTACCCACGACGCGGAGCTTATCAGCGTGCGCCGCACCGTGCTGGAACTGATCCTTTCCAACCACCCCAACGACTGCCTCCAGTGCCCGCGCAACGGCTCCTGCGAGCTTCAAACGCTGGCCGAGGAGTTTGGCATACGCGAAAACCCGTTCCAGAGGATAAAAAACAACCTCAAGATCGACGATTCAAACCCGTCCATCGTGCTGAACCCGGAAAAGTGTATACGCTGCGGACGCTGTGTGAAGGTCTGCCAGCAGGTTCAAAACGTGTGGGCCATCGAGTTCCTGGGACGCGGCATAAAAGGCGCTATCGCGCCCGCCGCCGATGTTCCGCTCGGCGAAAGCCCCTGCATAAAGTGCGGCCAGTGCGCGGCCCACTGCCCCGTGGGCGCTATCTACGAGAGGGACGAAACGTCCCAGGTTTGGGAAAAACTGATGGACCCGGCGATCACCACCGCCGTACAGTTCGCTCCCGCCGTGAGAGTCGCGTTTGCCGAAGAGTTCGGCCTTGAACCCGGCGTTATCGCCACAAAGAAGATATACGCCGCTCTCCGCAGGCTTGGCTTTAACGCGGTGTTCGACACAAACTTTTCCGCCGACCTTACGATCATGGAGGAAGGCAGCGAGCTTGTAAAACGGCTCACCGAAAAGTCCCCGGACATCCCGCTCATCACCTCGTGTTGCCCCGCCTGGGTGGACTACATGGAAAAGTACTACAGCGACTTTATCCCCAACTTCTCGACGGCAAAGTCCCCGCAGCAGATGCTGGGCGCGATGATAAAAGGCTACTGGGCGCAGAAGGCCGGCGTTGACCCGGACAAGGTGTACTCGGTCTCGATAATGCCCTGCACCGCCAAAAAGTGGGAATGTCACCGGGACGACCACATGAAGAGCGCCGGCCACGGCTGGGATGTCGACATAGCGATAACAACCCGCGAGTTTGCCCGCATGGTAAAACAGGCCGGCATTGACGTTATGAATCTGCCGGACGAAGAGGCGGACAGCCCGCTTGGGCCGTACACCGGCGCGGGGACGCTGTTCGGCGCCACAGGCGGAGTCATGGAGGCGGCCGTTCGCAGCGCCTACTACCTTGTTACCAAGAAAGAGCTTGGCGATGTGAACTTTAAGCCGGTTCGCGGCCTTGAAGGGATCAAAGAGGCTGAGGTTGACCTTGACGGCGTAAAGATAAAACTCTGCGTCGCCCACCAGATGGGTAACATAGAGTCTGTGCTGAACAAGATTCGTGAACTCCGCAAGGAAGGCAAGCCCTCTCCGTGGCAGTTTATCGAAGTGATGGCCTGCCGGGGCGGTTGTGTCGCCGGCGGCGGTCAGCCTTACGGCGCTACCGATGAGGTGCGCGCCATGCGGGCCGGCGGCCTTTACAAGGACGATGAACAGTCCAAGATTCGCTGCTCACACCAGAATCCGCTTATCACGCAGGTTTACAGTGAATTCCTGAAGTCGCCCGGCAGTGAAGTAGCCCACAAGCTGCTCCACACCCACTACCACGCGCTGCCGCTCTACAGCAAGTAAATCAAAACCGCTTGCGCGGTTTTGATCCTGATAGTTTGCGCTATGCGCAAACTATCAGGATCGTGTTCGTGAAAAATCCCCGGCTTTGCCGGGGATTTTTTTATGAACGGCCGCCGACTCTTGGCATATACAACAACAATTTTACTTTTAAATTTTGGCCGCTTGATTTTTGTAAACAGATATGGTAGACTGCAAGAGTCAGCTTTTTTTAAAAGCTGAAACAAAATTTATGAGGAGCTTTACGTGCCCTGCGGAAGAAAACGCAAACTTAGAAAAATCGCGACCCATAAGCGTAAAAAGAAGCTAAGAAAAAATCGCCACAAAAATAAATAGGCATAGTGGAGCCGTTTTATTGCGGCGGACTATGTCACAAAAGTCCCGGTTGACGGCGCATTTTTGCGTGGCTATGGATTGTGCATGAATGAAAAAGTATCGGTCCTGGAGCATATCAACGGACCACGCGATATAAAAAATTTAACTGTCTCTCAACTAAAAACGCTTGCCGGCGAGATTCGTCATCTTATCTATTCAACGGTCAGCAGGAATGGCGGTCATCTTTCATCAAATCTTGGCGTTGTCGAGCTTGCGATTGCCATGCATCGTGTATTCAACTCGCCCGAGGACAAGATAATTTGGGATGTAGGGCATCAGTGTTACGCCCACAAGATACTTACGGGACGGCGGGAGGACTTTGATTCCATCCGGCTTGAGAACGGTATATCCGGGTTTCCTAAACGGAGTGAAAGCCTTCACGATCCGTTTGGGACCGGACACGCCTCTACATCCGTTTCCGCGGCGCTGGGTTTTTTGGTGGGCGAGCGGCTATCCGGCGGCAGCGGCCTTGCTATCGCCGTGCTGGGGGATGGGGCGCTTACGGGCGGCGCCGCCTACGAGGCCCTGTCGCACGCGGGCCAGCTTGGGTTGCCCTTAATCGTGATTCTGAACGATAACCGTATGTCGATAAGCCCCAACGTGGGCGGGCTTTCCAAGTACCTTAGCCATCTTTCGATGAAGGCGAAGTATCAGAATTTCAGACGCACGATCGATAGCGCGGTAAAAAAAGTCCCGGTAATTGGTAGTGGGCTATTTACCGGCATCACACGGTTAAAACGGGCGGTTAAAGCAGCCTTTTACATTGACAATTTTTTTGTTGACCTTGGCTTTGAGTATGTGGGCCCTGTAAACGGACACAGCATCGAAAACTTACAGGACGTGTTGCGCGACGTTCAGAAACTCAACCTGCCTGTTGTGGTACACGTTCTGACGCAAAAGGGCAAGGGTTACGAGCCTGCCGAACAGGATCCGAGCGCGTTTCACTCCGTTACGCCGCCGGAACCGGCGGCGGCAGCCGGTAATGGCGCGGCCTTGAGTTTTACCCGCGTGTTTGGCGACGCGATGATAGAGATTGGCGGCAGGGAGCCGCGCCTCGTCGCCGTTACCGCGGCAATGGAGCATGGAACCGGCCTCGCCGCCTTCCATAACGCCTTTCCGGATCGTTTCTTTGATTCAGGCATTGCGGAGGAGCACGCGGTTACGTTTGCGGCGGCCCTTGCCGCGCGCGGCCTGCACCCCGTTACCGCGATCTATTCAACCTTTTTACAGCGCGCGATCGACCAGATTATCCACGATGTGGCGCTGCAAAAGTTACCTGTAATATTCGCCGTTGACCGCGCCGGTTTTGTCACCGGAGACGGAGAGACGCACCAGGGGCTTTTTGATATAAGCCTCCTCCGGGCCGTCCCAAACATGATTCTGCTCGCACCGTCTACAGCCGAAGAACTACGGATCATGCTGGAATGGGCGCTGTTCCAGGAGAATCCCTGTGCGATCCGCTACCCCAAGGCGCCCGCCGGTACTGTATACGCGCCGGAAACCGGGGAGGATGCTTCCGCCGGGGAGACCTCCCCGCCTACGCCGCCACTCGAGCTGGGCAGGGGTGTTTTTGCCGGTTTTTCCGGCGGGACGGCGCCCGGGAATCCGGTCAAAAGCGATGTCCTTGTCGCGTTCACCGGCAGTTTGTACCATTCCGTCCAGGCAGCCGCGCGGCTGCTTGATGAAGATAATGTGAAGGCCGATTTTTACAACCTGCGTTTTCTTAAACCGGTTGACGAAGACTACTTTGAATCGCTGGTGAGCCGTTACAAGGCGGTGGTCTTTGTGGAGGAGGGCGTAGGAAGCGGCGGTTTTGGCGAGTATGCGGCGGCGCTGGCGCTACGAAGAAAATGTTCCGCGAAAATCCTTACGCTTGATGCCGGCGCCGGTTGTTTTGCGCAGGGCAGCCGCGCCGAACTCCTTGCCCGATGCGGACTGGACGGAAAAGGAATAGCCTCCGCAGTACGTTCCCTGCAAGCAGGCCAGCCTGCACCAAACGTACGCCAATAGCTGAGGAGTCGTCCTTGTGAGTCGCTAAGCGTGAAAGAGGGCGGACGGGAGAGAGCCAGGGCGGGCAAAAAGTTGGATGAACTTATGAAGAATTCTGGAAATGAGATATTTTACCTGTTTCCTATGCTGGCGGCGGCTATCGTTTTGCTGGCCTTTTCGCTCTGCTGTTCAGGCTGCTACACGCTGAAACAGGGCGCCGTCATGCTCAGGATGCTGGGCAGGGCCGTGCCGCTTGAAACTTTGGCGGCAGGGCCGGGCGCGGCGGAAGAAAACGCGCGGTTTGTCGAACTGGTGAACGATATACGCCATTTCGCCGTTAGCGAGCTTGGGCTCAGCGAAACAAAGAACTATACGAAGTATGTCGATATAAACCGCGATTACCTGGCGGCCATAGTTTCGGCGTCCGCGAAAGATTCTTTTACGCGGTACGAATGGCGGTTTCCCATTGTGGGCAGCGTTCCGTACAAGGGCTTTTTTAACGCGGACGACGCGCGAAAGGAGGCGGATAAGTTAAAAAAGAAAGACCTGGATGTCTGGATACGTCCCGTTGACGCTTTCAGCACGCTGGGCTGGTTCTCCGACCCGTTGTACTCGTTCATGCGCGATTATACCCCGCACCGCATGGCGGATATCCTGATACACGAGCTGGTACACGCCACGATTTTTATAAAAGACAATATGCAGTTTAACGAAGAGCTGGCGGAGTTTATCGGCAGCGAAGGGGCGCGTCTCTACATGAAAAAGCGGTACGGTGATTCCAGCCCGGAGATTGAAAGCCTTGAGTATTCAGAGGCCGACAATGCGGCGTACATCGCCTTCATACAGGAACTTATCGCGGAACTGGACGCCGTTTACAAAACCGGAATTCCGCGTGAACAAAAACTGGAACAAAAGCAAAAAATTATCGCGGATGCCCAGGCACGCTTTGCGGCGGAGTACGAGACCCGCTTTCATTCCGGCAATTACCGGGGCTTTTCCGAAATCGGGATCAACAATGCGTACCTGGAACTGTATCGCCTCTACTACTCCGGCGGAAGCAGGCTGAAAGAGCTGTACGAAGAATCGGGCGGCAGCCTCCCCGCGTTCATAGCGGCGGCAAAGACGATAACGAGGAAGGGCGGCGATCCCGTGCGGCAGTTACGTTCAGCGCTTGCGAAGTGGCAGCCGTAACGGTACGGTTTACATAACAGCAGGATTTTTCCGGGGATTCCATAGATACTGCTTTAGCCGTGAAAGTATCATTGGTATCCCCCCCCCCCCCCGCAATAACAACGGGTGGAGTTTGCGGTAAGCCAGCCGCTAGGCTGGCGGCGCAAACTCCGGGGCAGTCGCGCAGCCCCCCCCCCCCCTACTCGTCAACAACAAGCCGTCATTGCGAGCAAAGCGAAGCAATTGTGGCAAGCCAGCGGCTTGTCATAGGAGTTTGCTACACAAGCTGCGAAGCGGCTTGCCCCCCCCTATCTCGTGAACAACGGGTGGGGCCGTCATTGCGAGCGAGGCGAAGCAATCCACTATGCGAAGCGACTCGCATGGATTGCTTCGGCGCTACGCGCCTCGCAATGACGAGGACTTGTCAGACCCCACCACAACAACGGTTGGAGTTTGCCTGGTCAAGCGCGTAGCGCTTGCCTGGCAAGCCGTAGGCTTGCCACACCCCGCAACAACGGTGTCTATACCGTCACACGAAAAAGTGGTAGGATGGGGTTATGAGCGGAGTTTACAAGGACAGCCTTTTTAGGTCGTTGTTTAACAACAAGGCCGCGTTTTTGTCCCTTTACAA
>JAIRMP010000217.1 GCA_031258615.1 Spirochaetaceae bacterium
CAGGGTTTGACGAACCGCTGGAAGAAAACATGGTCATCGCGCTGGAACCGAAAAAAGGAGTTAAACACATCGGCCTTTCCGGGGTGGAGGACACCTACATCGTAAAGGAAGGCGGCGCCCGCTGCGTTACAGGTGGTGGCCGCGGTATAATCCGGGTGTGACGGCCGCTTCCCGCCGGTGAGAGGCTGCAAGCCGCTTTGCGGCTTGTCATTTGCGAAAGCGGGCGACGTACATGGGGCCCGCGCCGCCTGCGGCATCCGGCAGTATGATCCTGCCGTAGTCCGTATCCTCGCCCTCACGGAAATCGGGCCTGTCCTGACTCACTCTGCCGCCGTACTTGGCTGCCAGGCGCGCCGCGACACCGTCGTTTTCGTCAACGGAAAGCGCGCAGGTTGAGTACACCAGGCAGCCGCCCTCCTTTAGCAGCAGAAAAGCCGCCGACAGCAGCGCCCACTGCCTTTTCGCAAGGAAACGGGGGCGGGCGGGAGTCCATTTTGCCAAATACTTTTTGTTTGAAAGAACGTGGCGCTCGCTTGAACAGGGGGCGTCAAGCAGTATGCCGTCAAAACGTCCATGTTCGGCCTTTTTTGCCGCCAGCGCCGCTGCGTCAAAGCCGGATACGGCCACCCTGCCCCTCGTTTCCGCGTCAAGATGCCCGTTCAGCACATTGACAAGGCGTCTGCGGCGGGCAGAGGACGGTTCGTTTGCAAGGATTCTTACAGATGCGGCGCTTTCCGACACGAGGACAAGCGTCTTCCCGCCCGGCGCGGCGCAGGCATCCAGCAGGAGGCCCTCCGGCGGCAGCCGGAGGGAACGGGCCGCCAACACGGAGGCGTAGTCCATCAGGTACGGAGTCCCCGCCGCCGGCGTGTAAGGCTGCCGCCTGGCCGGTTCGAGCAGCGCCGCCTTGAGTCCGTCCCAACGGCCGCCGTACAGGGCGCGGTAGTAAACATCGAATTCTTTTTCGCTCACGTCTATAGGAAGTGTTTTACACCGGGCGGGCGCAAATGGCAAGGGCCCGGGCGCTATTCTCAAGGGCCTGCGGGTGAATAGTGAACAGTGACACTTTCAGTAATTCCCCCTGACGGGTAAAAATACCGCCCTTGCCCCGCTCCAGCGTTATATCGGCATTGGTGATTTCTTCATCGAGAGCGGTTGCTTCTTCTTCGGTCATTCTTGCCATTTTCTTTTTCTATAAATCAAGTTTATTCTGCCTTGGGGTTTAATGCGAAGCAGTAAACCCCCCATATGATAAATTTCTTTACAGAACGAGCCTCGTAGAGGCTCATTCTGCCTTGGGCTTTAATACCCCGCCGCAAATTTTATTTGTGCGCAAACTTGTTTGCGCGCTTGCGGCGGGGAAGCTCATTATTCAACTTTAATATTCGCCGCAAGCATAGCTCCAATCTCTTCTCTCTGTGCTTTCCCTGACCACCACCCGCTCCGCCGCATCAGTAACTTACCTGCCGCGCCAGGCCGGCGGCCTGGCGCGCTGTCTGGCTTCTCTGAGCGCCGTCAGCCTCGCTGCCCGGGCCGCCTTAAAAGCCGCCATGCCTGTTATTCGTTATTTTTGTAACTTTTCATCGCTAAACTGCTCAGTTCTTTAACAGACATATTATTAAATAAGTCTTTTTGCCACTCCGTATAATCAAAAGGCTCGCGATTGATGAGCGAAATAAATTTTTCTGCTTCAACCTTGCCTAGATTATTGACCAGCACCTGCATACCCATATTACGTAAAACAGCATCTGTGTGCATATTCTTTATTCCTCCATTACCTCAATAAAATCAATAGGGTTTATTATCTTAAGCCCTTTCACCTGCGCATGCAATAATTTCTTGTCCGTTGTTATAAAATAATCAACCCCGGACTGCACCGCACAAGCTACATGCAGAGCATCCTTTGTTCTAATACCGAGCTTATACAAGCCCTCGGCAAATTCTAGTATCTGCCTATTTTCCGTACAAAAAACTTTGGCAACCTCTTTCCAATCCTTGATGGCATTGCGCCTTTCCTCGTATGGATTGTTATTGTTTTCGTATTCTAAAACATAAGACCATACCAACTCATAATTACCTGTAAGGATTTCTTGCTGTATAAATAATTTTGCTTCAGTTTCAAGTTTAACTCTGAGCTGACTCTGGTCATCATACGGCCTTTTAAAACAACAAACGTCCAAATAAATCCTCATAACTAATTATACCATAGCAACTGCCCCGCATTTTTCGCCAACCCCGCTCCGCCGCATCAGTAACTTACCTGCCGCGCCAGGCCGGTGGCCTGGCTTTTTGGCAAGAAACTAATTATCCGCCGCTTGCTCGCTGCGCAGCGTGTAATTTCATGGCTTCCGAGCTTATTTCCTCAACGGTCTGTCCGGCGAAAAGATTGCCTCGCCGCCACCGCGTATAATCAAAAGGTTCGCGCAAAACCAAAGAGATAAATTTCTCCGCGTCTACATTGCCCAGTCTTGCGATCAACGCCTGCATACCAGTATTCATTAATACAGTGTCATTCATTTTTTTTGTTCTCCTTCCCATACTTTAATAAACTCTACCGGATCAACTATGCGTATTTTATTCGTCTTATATTTCAATATCTCGTCATCTGTCGTACTAAAAAAGTCCGCTCCGGCGCTAATCGCACAGGACACATGCAAAGCATCCACGGGCTCCAGTCCGAATTTTATTATTTCTCCCGCAGCCTTTAGTATTATATCATTTTCTATGATTGTCTGGCCGGCATAGCGTGCAAACTCTGCTATAGATGTCCGCCTGTTTTCATAAGGATTTTTATGATTTTATAAAGCGGATACATAAGACCACACTAGCTCAATTTCATGATTAACGATTAATGACTGCACGTATAATTTAGCCTGTGTTTCCAAAGCAATACGCAATTGGGTTTGGTCATCAAACGGCCGATTGTAACAACAGTTGTCTAAATAAACTTTAATATTCGCCACAAGCATAGCTCCAATGAAAATCGGAATTCTTACAACTCTCTTCTCTCCGTGCTTTCCCTGACCACCACCCGCGCCGCCGTATCAGTAACTTACCTGCCGCGCCAGGCCGGCGGGCTGGCGGCGTTTGCTGACGAATATTGCCCCACCCGCCCCCTACCTTTCGCCGCCGGTGGCGTAAGATTTGGTAAAAATGCTGTATCGCGGATCACTAGGAACACGCGCAAGAGCTGTGCGGTCGCCTGTCAATACTGCATTCTGAATATGCCTGAATATTTCAGGAGACAAAGCATATTCATAACCCTCAAGCACAGCTTCTCCAAAATCGGCATTGCTGTTACGGACTGAAAAACATCTTGCGTATATACCCATCAGCACATCGTAATTTGCTCTAGTTGGGCTTTCATAAAAGACACCGAATCCAGTTTACTCCAAGCCCGCCGGCAATGCAACACGCAAGGGCTGGCAAAATTTAGGGTGTAATCAGGCAATAGCGCAATGCGACATCTTGTCAAAATGTATAGGTCATGGGACGCGCACTATTGATAGGCATGAACGGAGGCGATATAATTTTGTACATTATGGATGCTCTCGCAGTTGAATTGAATAACATACTCGAAGGAACGGCGGCGTGGCGGCTGCTTTCCGGTTTTGGGAAACGGATATACTTTCCCCGCGGCATAATAGCGCAGAGCGGCGAGGCTAAAAAGGCGGCGGCGAAAGCTAACGGAACGATAGGGATGGCGTTTTCGAACGGGAAGCCCATGCTGCTCCCCGGCTTCAGGCGCTATGCGCCTGATTTCGAGCCGGAGGAGACCGTGGCCTATGCGCCTACCGCCGGCAACGAAAGGCTGCGCGAGCTGTGGAAAAGTATGCTTTTACAGAAAAATCCGTCGTTGGATGCGGATCGTATCTCGCTTCCTGTCGTTACGCCCGGTATAACCGCAGGCATCTCTTACGCGGCGGAACTTTTTTTGGATGCGGGACAGACGATTCTGTCCGCTGAGCCGGCCTGGGACAACTACCGGCTGATCTTTGAAGAACGGTGCGGCGGCATCATGCACGGAGTTAAGTTTTTTGACAGTGAGGGGCGGCTTAACATCCCCGGTATCAGGGGCGCCATACTGGAAGAGGCAAAAAGCGGCTCCGTCCGTATCATCTTCAACTTTCCGAACAATCCTTCCGGGTACTCGCCCACCAATACCGAAGTAGACGCGCTTGTTGATTCTGTGAACGAGGCCGCCTCATGCGGAGCGGACGTGCTTGCGATCTGTGACGACGCTTACTTTGGTTTTTTTTACGAAAATGACGTCTGCAAAGAGTCGATTTTCAGCCGGCTTGCCGGCCTGCACGAACGTGTGCTGGCGGTAAAAACAGACGGCCCCACGAAAGAGGACTACAGTTGGGGCTTCCGGCTCGCGATGGTAACGCTGGGTTCAAAAGGATTGCGGAGGGAACATTTCGACGCGCTTGTAACAAAGCTGACAGGTTCTATCCGGTCATCCGTTTCATGCGCAAACACATTTGCCCAGTCGCTATTCCTTAGAGTTTGCGGCGATGAATCAACAGACGCGCAAAAGAGCGCTTTTTTTAACATTTTGAAGGAGCGGTATGCGGCGGTAAAACAGTTTACCGAGGCGCATAAAAGCCACCCGCGCCTGACCCCGCTGCCGTTTAATTCCGGCTATTTCATGTGCCTGCGCTGTGATGGGCTGGACGCGGACAAGCTGCGCCGCCGGCTGCTGGAAAAACACGGTATAGGCACGATAGCGTTTGGCAGTGAATACCTTCGCGTAGCGTTTTCCAGCATAGAGAAGGAACTGCTCCCGGAAGTTTTTGCCGCGATTTACGACACGGCCCTTGAGTCTTTCTAACGTGATGATCCGCATTGCGCTTTAGACCGCAATCCGCAGACACTTTGGAGGGGCCGCCTCTCTTTTCTACATTTGTAACACGGAATTTTGTTCCGCAATATTGGCTATTTACATTACTGTCAATATTTACCGATATTTGATCTATGGCAGCAAAAAAAATTTTTACCGGGTGTATTCTGGTGACTATTTTCGGCGTAGCGGCGCCCATACTATTTTCACAGGCAAAACCGGATGCCGCCGCAATTTACCGGACGGGACGCAACCTTGAAAACCAGGGGCGAATGGAAGATGCCGATGCCAAATACCGCGAGGCGATAGCGATCTGCCTTGATGAAATCAACACCGGCGCCGGAACGATGGATAGTTATGCCGTGCTGACATGGGCGCTACAGCGTCAAAAAAAGTACAGCGACGTGATACGCCGCGGAAACGAGGCTTTAAAAATACGTCCGGATTATCGCGTCGTAGAGACTATGGGCGAGGCGTACTTCTATCTTGGCAATTTTGAGGCGTCGCTGAACTGTATGCAACGGTACATAAACAATGTTTCCAATGGCGATCGTACATCCGTTGCGTACTTTTTTATCGGCGAGATATACCGTTTTCAAAAAAAGTATAATTATGCTGATATAGCGTACACCGCCGCGGTACAGTTGTCGCCGAATATGGCGCTTTGGTGGTACCGGCTGGGTTCGGTGCGCGAATCCGCCGGCGACCATAAATCTGCATCCGAAGCTTACGAACGCGCGCTAAAGATAGACCCCAACTACAGCCAGGCAAGTTCCGGTCTTGAACGTGTCCGCCGCGAAAATGTGTAAGCATCCTATGGAAAACCCTTTATGCGCTAACTCCCCATTGCAGATTGACGTCTGCCTGCGGGCTCGGCTTCCATTGAGTTGATCGCGGCAATGTAGGCTTTTATTGCCGATTCTATGATGTTTGTCGAGACGCCGCGTCCGTTCCAGATGCCGCCGTCGTAAGAGATTTTGACCATGGCCTCGCCCTGAGCGTCCGCATCGCCCGTGATCGCGCCCAACTCGAACATTTCAAGGGCGACCTCCTTGCCAATAAGGTTGTTTATCGCGCTGAACGCCGCGTCTATGCAGCCGTTGCCGAAGTGAACCGCCTCGCGCATACCGCCGTCTTCCCCTTCGAGCCGGATCGCGCTTGTCGCGGAGACGGAGGAACCGGCGTTTATCACCCAGCGGTCCAGCTTCCATTTTTCCGGGGCCGCGCCCGCGCTGCCTATCACGATGGCCTCTATGTCGCGGTCGGAAACTGTCTTTTTAATGTCGGCAAGAGCCTTGAATTTGGTAAAAACATCGTCCAGCGCCTTGCCTTCAATGTTAAAACCAAGGTTGGCAAGCCGTTCGCTCAGCGCGTGCTTGCCGGAATGTTTGCCCAGCACCAGCTCGTTTTTGCTGATGCCCACCGATTCCGGGGTCATAATTTCGTAGGTAGCCGGGTTTGCCATGACGCCGTGCTGGTGTATGCCGGCTTCGTGGGCAAATGCGTTTTCACCCACGATCGCTTTGTTCGGCTGCACCTTGACTCCGGTAACCTGCGATACAAGGCGGCTCGCCGGGTATATCTGAGCGCTGTCGATCCGCGTGTCCGCGTCAAAGTAATCCTTGCGGACCCGCAGCGCCATCACAATCTCTTCCAGCGAGGCGTTGCCGGCCCGCTCGCCTATGCCGTTTATCGTACATTCGGCCTGCCCCGCGCCGGCGGCTATCGCTGCCAGGCTGTTCGCGACGGCAAGTCCCAAATCGTTGTGACAGTGGACGGAAAGCCGCGCTCCCTCCATGCCGGCGGTATGCTCCATCACGTACCGTATACGCTCACCGAATTCAGCAGGCATCGCGTAGCCCACCGTATCCGGGAAGTTGACTGTGGACGCCCCTGCCGCTATCACGGCGGCAAACACCTTGCATACAAAGTCCGGGTCGCTGCGGAATGCGTCCTCGGCGGAAAATTCGACATCGGAACAGAATTTTTTTGCGTACTTTACCGCGCTTACCGCCCGTTCAAGCACCTGTTCCGGGCTCATCTTAAGTTTATACTCCATGTGTATAGGGCTTGTCGCCAAAAAAATATGAATACGCGGCGCTTCAGCCTTCTGTAAAGCATCCCGCGCCGCGTCTATATCCGTTTCAAGGGCGCGGCAGAGCCCCGCCACGCCGCTCCGCTTGATTGCGCCGGCAATCGTCCTTACCGACTCAAGATCGCCGGGGCTGGACGCGGGAAAACCCGCCTCTATAACATCCACGCCAAGCAGTTCCAGCCTCTTTGCTACCTCGATCTTTTCCGCGACATTCATCGAACAGCCCGGCGACTGCTCCCCGTCCCTCAACGTAGTGTCAAAAATCTTTACCATACGTTTTGTGTCTGACATACATTTTCTCCAAATATTTTTAAAACGTCATTTGAGCATACAAACAATTTCATCGCCATGCGCGCCGGTAAGGTCGTTTCCGGCCGGATGCACAGTCAGATCCATATCTTCAAGCGGTATCGCGCCCAAAAGCACATCTTTAGCTCCCGGTATCACGAGCGCCCTGCAAGTACAAAGACGGTCTTTCCAATGGATGTCCACCGGCTCCGTCAGGCGGCATACCTGCTTACCGCCGTCCGCAAGTTCAGCGCTCCGCAGTCCCTGAACGGTCAGCCCCAGTTTTTCCCTGACTTCCTCGGTTATTCCCAAAGTTCCCGATCCGGTGTCCACCAGCGCCTGTACCGCCACGGCGCGAATTTCCTTTTCAGCGATTGTACCGCGTTGGGCATTGCCCACATCAAACGCGTTTTTCAGCGTAATCTCCGTATATACCAGTCCCACATTTCCTCCAAATATTTTTAAGGC
>JAIRMP010000226.1 GCA_031258615.1 Spirochaetaceae bacterium
TTGTATTATGAAACTAGCGGCACTAGCTCATCCGGATAGAGCAACGGCCTTCTAAGCCGTAGGCGGCCTGTTCGAGTCAGGCGTGCCGCATTTTCTAAACAGCTTTGTTAAGGAGACCACATGAACAACGGCGGCCGCAAAAGCGGACGGAAAAAAGGCGGAAACGGCGGCGGGCCGATTTTTAACTTCGGCGGGCCGGGCGGCCCAAACCTGGGCGATCCCAAGAAATTCGGCGGGTGGAAGTTCTCAATTACTTATATAATTGTTCTGATACTGGGGATGAGCCTGTTTAACTATGTTTTTATGAACAGGGTGAACCCTACCATTGATTATTCGGAGTTCAAAAGCAGGATTTCGTCCGGCGAGATTAAGCGCGTAGAACTGAGCGATTCGTACTTTACCGGTTATACCCAGCACGGGCCGGTGAACAACACGAGAAGGCCGCCGTTTCCTTCGCTGTACTCCGGCAGCACGGAAAATGTTTACCGGACCGTTCCCATAAACGATCCAGACATAATTAAGCTGATGGATGATAAGGGAGTTTCGTACTTTGCCGTCTCCCGCGAAGGCAGCGCTATACTGAATATAATCTTTAGCTGGGTGCTGCCTATAGCCTTTTTTTTCTTTATCTGGCGTTTTTTGATGAAGCGGATGGGGAATTTGGGCGGAAATGTGCTGTCCGTCGGCCAAAACCGCGCCGTTATAGTCGCGGAAGGGGACATCACCACCCGGTTTGCCGATGTCGCCGGTGTGGACGAGGCCAAGGAAGAGCTTGTCGAGGTGGTGGATTTCCTTAAAAGCCCCAAAAAATACACTGACATAGGCGGAAAGATCCCTAAGGGCGTGCTGTTGGTGGGGCCGCCCGGCACGGGGAAGACGCTCCTCGCCCGCGCGGTGGCGGGCGAGGCGGGGGTATCGTTTTTTAGGATGAGCGGAGCGGACTTTGTCGAGATGTTTGTCGGCGTGGGCGCGGCGCGTGTGCGCGATCTCTTTAAACAGGCCAGAGGCAAGGCGCCCTGCATCATCTTTATCGACGAGTTGGACGCCATAGGCAAGAGCCGGATCAACAGCATCGCCGGCGGGAATGACGAGCGTGAACAGACCCTTAACCAGCTTCTTGTCGAGATGGACGGCTTTGACGGAACCTCCGGCCTCATCATCGTGGCCGCCACGAACCGCCCCGATGTCCTTGACCCCGCCCTGCTCCGACCGGGCCGTTTCGACAGGCAGGTGCTGGTTGACCGCCCCGACCTTTCCGGGCGCGAGGCGATACTGAAAATCCACGCAAAGGCGGTAAAACTGGGCGCTTCCGCCGATCTGACCGCGATTGCCCGCAGGACATCCGGTTTTGTCGGGGCCGACCTTGCCAATATCGTGAACGAGGCGGCCCTGCTTGCCGTCCGCGGCGGGCGGAAAACCGTTGAACAGCAGGATTTCAGCGAGGCGATTGAAAAAACGGTTGTCGGCCTGCAAAAAAAGACCCGCGTAATAAAACCGGAGGAGCGGCGCATCGTCGCGTTCCACGAAACAGGCCACGCGCTCGTGTCGGCCTTTACCCCCGGCAGTGACCCTGTGCAGAAAATCTCTATCATCCCGCGCGGTTTTGGGGCGCTGGGCTATACGCTGAATATGCCGGTTGAGGACCGCTACCTTTCGACCGAGGAAGAGCTACTCGGCAAGATAGACGTGCTTCTTGGCGGGCGCGCCGCTGAAGAATTGATCTTTGGCAAGGTATCGACAGGGGCGGCCAACGACATCACCAAAGCAACGGACATTGCCCGCAAAATGATAACGGATTACGGCATGAGCGGGCGTTTCAGGAATGTCGCGCTTACCTCGCGGGGGGCCGGTATGCTGGGCGGAGGCGGCGGCGCGGCGCAGGAGCCGGTCTTCCACCGCGAGTACTCCGAGACGACACAGCAGTACGTTGATGAGGAGATAGCCCGCATCGTTGATCAGCGTTATGCGGCGGCGAAAGAAATGCTTCAGATCCGCAGGGAGCTTCTCGACAGGATCGCGCTGTTGCTGCTGGAAAAAGAAACGATAGACGAGAAGGAATTCAAGGCGCTGCTTGAGGATAGCGGCGCGAAGAATCAGCACATCCAGGAGGGTTTGCGGAATGAAGCCTGAAATATTTACTTTTTGCGATTTTGCGCAGGAAAGCGGCGGTAAACTTACGGTGGTCGGTACATTTGACACGATAATAGCGCGTACATTTCCGTGCGTTCACCCGCAGCTTTCCGTGGTGCTCCGTATGCGTTTTAACATAGGCGAGTTTGCCTCGCACAACTTCCGTATCGAAATCCGCGATCTGGACGGAGAAAGCTGCATAGCGCCGGTTGCCGGCACGATAAACGTGAATGGCGTAGGCAACGCAACCGCCGTATCGCACCTTGTTTTCGGTATCAACAACCTGCGTTTCAACTCGCCCAGCGTGATCAACGTTACGCTGTACATGGACAACAAGGAGATCGATTCGATCCCGCTGTATATCAGAAAGGGCCCTACGGAAAAACCGGCGTCATTTTAATTTTTGTAGGTAGAGGCTTATGGCCGCCTTCACGGAATCGAAAGCTATGTCATCCAAATTTATTTTGTCGTAACCGGCAAAAACGACGGACGCAATTTCCTGCCTTTGCAGCCGGAACAAGCTCTCTATTTTTTCCACCGCTTCGTCCAAGCGGACGCTGAAAAAAAGATCGCATGTATTGTAGACAATGTTTTTGTAATGGTATACATTTGGGAAAGAGGCGAACAGGGTAAGGGATGAGCGTTCCGGCGTCCAGCCGAGTTCTTCACGACATTCGCGGAGTATCCCGTCTATCGCGCCTTCCCGCGGGTCAACAAAACCGCCTGGAAGATCCAGTTTGCCGGGGGCCGGTTCCTTGCCGCGGCGTACAAACATGATGCTGCCGCCCGTATCAACGATCAGCGCGGTCGCGGCGGCCGTGCTGTGGTAGTAAACAAAGCCGCAGTCAGGGCACTTAAAAACATGCGCATCTTCAAAGCGTATATTTGGCGAGGCGCATGACGGACAATAGTTAAACATACTTCATGTTACTAACATTTTTTTTACGGGGGAAGTGGGAAAAAATGATTTCGGAGCGTAAAATCAGGGTAAGAACCTACGAGTGCGACAGCTATGGCCATGTGAACAACGCCAATTACCTGAACTATCTTGAGTATGCGCGTTTTGAATTCCTGCGCGATATAAATTTTGATTACCCGGGAATGATAAAGGCCGGTTACGGCGTGTATGTTGCGCGGGTAGAGATCGATTACAAACGCCCCGCGGTCATGGACGATGAAATTCTGATTCAGTCGTGGCCGGTAAAGAGAGGCGCGGTAAGCGGCGTGATAGCCCAAAAGATAACACGGGGAGACGATACCATTGTCGAAGCGAAGGTAACCTGGGCCTTTGTTGATGAAAGAGGCGTGCCGTCAAAACTGCCGCCGCAATTTGACACCCCGCTGCTTGCCCCGTAGCAGCCTGTCGCACCTAGATATTGGGTTGCTTGCGAACTTTTAGGCCGTGCGGGCCTTTGGCCGCTTGGAGTTTGCGGACTTCATGCGCGAAACGCAACAAACTGCCGGCGTTAAATATCCTTTGGCCGCTTGTCCAGCACACGTTTGGCCTTGCCTTCCGAGACGGGGAGGCTGTTGCTCTCTACAAGCTCCACCCTGGGGTTTACCGTTATAGAGTTTTGCAGGGTACGGCGTATGTTTTCACGGAGCGCGTTCAGCGGGCGGGCATCGTCATCCTTGAAAATCCCGGCGCTCACCTCGGTCTTTACGGTGAGGCGGTCCAGAAACCCGTCCTTTTCCACCACGATCAGGTAGTTGTTGCCCGCCTCTTTGATGCCCATCACCACGTCCTCAATCTGGCTGGGGAATACGTTTACACCGTTTATTATCAGCATATCGTCGCTGCGGCCCTTTATCCGGCGTATGCGCCTGTGTACGCGCCCGCACGGGCAGGGCTCGGTGTAGAACGCGGTGATGTCGCGGGTGCGGTAGCGGAGTACAGGCATCGCTTCGCGGAGCAGCGTGGTGAGCACGAGCTCGCCTGATTCGCCGTCCGGCAGCGTCTCCAGCGTGTCCGGGTCTATGATCTCGGCGAGGAAGGCGTCCTCCCACAGGTGCATCCCGTTCTTGCACTGACATTCAAACGCAACGCCCGGCCCGTTCATCTCGGACAGCCCGTAGGAGTTGAACACGTCTATCCGCAGGAGTTCCTCTATCCTGCGCCGCGTATCCTCGGAGTAAGGCTCCGCGCCGGCAAAGGCCCGTTTCAGGCTGATGCTGTCCCGCGCTACCCCCTCCTCACTCATCCGGCTTTCGACATGGAGCAGGAAACTCGGCGTGGCGTGGACGACTGTGGTCCCGAAATCCTGCATCATGCGGAACTGCCGCGATGTGTTGCCGGAGCCGCTGGGGATGACGAACATCCCGATCTCCTCCGCCCCATAGTGAAAGCCAAGTCCGCCCGTGAACAGCCCGTACGTTATCATGTTCTGAAAGACATCCCGGCTGTCGCATCCGGTAGAAAATATTGACCGCGCCACGAGGCCCGTCCACGAGGCGATGTCGTTCCTGTTAAAGTATATTGTTGTGGGGACGCCCGTTGTACCGCTGGAAGCGTGCAGGCGCAGCACATCCTCCCTGCTCACCGCCAGCATCCCGTAGGGGAAGGCCGAGCGCAGGTCTTCCTTGGTCGTAAACGGGATACGCTTGATGTCGTCGAGGCTCTTTACGCTGTCCGCGCCCGCTATCCCTGCCTCCGCCAAACGCCTGCCGTAAAAATCCGTCTTCAACGCGCCGGAAAGCGTCTTTCGGAGCGAGCCAAGCTGAAAAGCCTGAAGCTCCGTCCTGTCCATCTTTTCCATTTGAGGATGCCAGTACTGAAAGTTCATATCGCCGCCTTTGTAAGTTATGGTTTTCTCAACTTTACCATGCTTTACTATATTTTACGAAGGCTTGTGAAACAAGTCCAATTGCTTAGTTACTTGTGAGTCGCAAGTTTTCAAGCTAATCATTTCTTACTGCGAATGCTGCCGGGTTACGAACTTTGGTTTTGTCCAGATCAGTATTACGGGAATTATGACGAGACCCACGACGGCGCTCATCAACAGCGACAGCGTTATCAGCAGGCCAAACTGGGCCAGTGTTGTGAACTGGGACAGCATCAGCACGGCAAAACCGAGCCCGGTGGACACAGCGTCCGCGATTATCGCGATCCCGCTCGTGCGGTACGCATAGAAAATAAAATCACCTGAATGGTTGGCGTCCGCGGCTTCTTTTTTGTACGTCTCCATGAAATGAACCGTGTAGTCTATCCCTATCCCCATAGAAACACTCGCTATCATCGCGGTGGCTATGCTCAGCCTGATGCCTAGGAAGCCCATCACGGCAAAGTTGAGGAGTACCAGCGCGATAAGCGGAATCACGCCGATCAGCCCCGCGAAAACGGAACGGTTAAAGAACGACACGATGAAAAACAGCGCTGCGAACGCGATTATCATGGACACCCACACCGAATTTACCACATAGCGGTTGGTTGAACCTTCCACCAGGGCCGCGCCGGCTACCGTTACTTTGACGTTCTTTGGGAAATTCGCGCCTATGTAATCGTTTATCTCGCGTACCACCGTATTTGTGTCCAACTGGCCCGTCGTACGCAGCATCACGGTTGACTTTATCGCGGTGGGCTCAAGCGGATCGTTGGAATAGGAATTGTCATCGCTCGCCAGCATTATAAGGTAGTTGCCTATCAAACGTTGCAGGGCGTCCTTGTCTTCCTTGCCGTAGCGGGCCGGGTCGGAGGGAATCTCGTAGTACGCCGCGCCATCGTAGTTGACAAGTCTTTTTAACTCCCAGACAAGCTCGCGGGCAGTCATGTTTTTTGATAACGAGGATGCCGCATCAAGCAGCCCGACCGTATCGCCGCTTTCGCCGGCGGCGGAATTTGACGGCTCACCTATGTTGTAAACCTGATTCGCGCGCTTTATGAAGTCGCTAAAGCCCATCACCTTGCCGGTGAGCGGCATTCTGGAAATATATTCGGCAAGGCCGTCCATCGCGCACAGCGTGTCGGGGTGAAGGATTATTTCGGGTGTGTCGGCCTCCACGGCCACGCTCAGCACCTTTGAGCCGCCGAACTTGTCCCTTATGAATTTGTCGGACTTTACGATGTCCGTTGAGTCCCTGAAGTATTCTATGAAAACATTGTCGGTAACCAGTTTTGTAGCGCCGTACACTGAGGCGGCTACCACAATCACCGTTATAAACAGCACGAACCATTTTCTTTTTACGATCCGCGTGAGGAGGCCGGATATCCTGTCGCCGTACGAAGGGCGTCCCGCCTTTTTTTTGACGGACAGCTTAACAAGATGTCCGGGCCCGCAGGCGATGAGAACGGCCGGCGTAAAGGTGATCGAAAGTATGAAAGACGCGAACACCCCAAAGGCGGCGAAGGCCCCGAAGTCCCGTATCGGTATCACGCTTGTAAAGCAGAACGCGATAAAGCTCACCATTGTGGTTATGGCCGCGAGAAATATCGGGCGGCGCACAAGCTTTACAAGCTCTATCACGAAGTCCGTATGCTCGGCCTGAGTCATACCGGCAAAGTTTTTTTGGG
Organism: Spirochaetaceae bacterium; assembly: GCA_031258615.1. GTDB lineage: Bacteria > Spirochaetota > Spirochaetia > Treponematales > Breznakiellaceae > JAIRMY01. The sequence goes on from JAIRMP010000226.1 coordinate 6,638, forward strand.
CGCCGTCTATGTAATGCACCATCACGTGCAGCCCGTAGGAGTTGCCTATCGCTATCAGTATCACGGGCAGCACGGTCGAGATTATCGAAAGTTTTACATTGAACAGCGGCATCAAGCCTATGGCCCAAACCGTCGCTATGATTACGGCAAGCAGCGACATGACCACAAAGTACAGGCGTTTCAGCGGAAAGTACACGATTAACAGAATCACGATTATCACTATCGGCACGAGGTATTTCAGGTCCGCGATCATCGCTTCATTTATCGTACTGGCCACAATAGGCAGGCCGGTAACGTAAACTTCCGCCGCGCCGCCAAACTGTTCACGCGCCATATCCCGAATTTTGAGAAAATCCGCGGAGAGCCCGGGATCGCCTGAGTTTTCCGCCGTAATCGTCAGCGGCACATATATCTGAGTCGCGGTAAAATCGTCCGACACAAGTGACCTGTCGTAGATGCTCCACGAATTCACGCGGCGCTTCAGTTCGTTTATTTCGCCGGGCGCGCCGGTAAAATAATCGGGAACAAGGTTTTCAACAAGTATCATCTCGGCGTCCCCGGAAATATAATCCGTGGTCATAAGGGAATTGACATCGCTGACAATGTCCATCGCTTCCGCCTCTTCCGAGAACTCCCGTATCAGCCTCAAAAAGTCCGCGTCGAAGACGGTCCCGTACTTCCGCTCCAACCCTATCAGGATAAAAAGCGACGATCCGAAAGTATCGTCTATCCGGGCGGAATCGACACGCGCCTCATCATCGCTTGGCACAAAGCGTATGTTGTTGTTGTCAAGCTCCGCACGGGGAAGCTGCGCGGCAAAAAACAAAGTTACCGCGGCTGTAAGCGCGATTACTATTACGGGATGTTTAAGCATTTTTTCCATTCGTATAACCCTTATAATAGACTTGTTCGACAACCCGGTTGGTTGTCGCGGACTAAAGTCCGTTACAGTCTTGCAGTTTTTGGGGCTTAAAAGCCCTTGGCTTTCAGCCTTACAAAACTGCGTTTTTTAATAGAAGTTGTTCGGAAACTGAAGTTTCCAAACAACTCTAATACCCCCCCCCCCCCCCTTAAAAACTACGCCTGCCTGTAAGTCTCCAGAAAACGGGCAAGGCGGCCAACCGCTTCCGTAAGCGTCCTTTTGTCGGGGAGAAACACTATGCGGAAGTGGTCGTGCAGCGGCCAGTTAAAGCCCGTCCCCTGAACAAGCAGTATATGTTCCGCCTTGAGCAGATCGAGCATGAACAGCGTATCGTCTGTGATGTTAAACCTGGCAGTATCAACCCTGGGGAAGCAGTACAGCGCGCCCGCCGGTTTAACGCAGGAAACGCCCGGGATTTGGCAGAGCAGTTCCATCACCGTGTCGCGCTGTTCCAAAAGGCGTCCGCCTGGAATCAGAAAGTCCCTTATGCTCTGATGTCCGCCCAGCGCGGTCTGTATGCAGAACTGGGCCGGCACATTCGCGCACATCCTCATGTTCGCAAGCATCACTAGCCCTTCACGGTAGCCGTCCGCGGCCCGCTTGTTGCCGGACAGCACCATCCACCCGGAACGGAAGCCCGCCGCACGGTATGCCTTTGAAAGCCCGTTGAACGAAACGGTAAGTATCGAGCTGTCTATTGAAGCCATAGGGATGTGTACCGCCTCATCGTAGATCACGCGCTCGTATATTTCGTCCGCGTAAACTATTAGCTCATGCTCACGGGCAAGCGCCGCTATCCCTTCCAGCGTCCTCCTGTCATAAACCGCGCCCGTCGGGTTGTTCGGGTTTATTACGACTATGGCCTTGGTCGCCGCGCTCACCTTGGAACGCATATCGTCAAGGTCAGGCTGCCACGCGGACTGTTCGTCGCAGATGTAGTGAACAGCCCTGCCGCCGGAAAGCGTTATCGCCGCCGTCCAGAGCGGGTAGTCCGGCGCCGGCACAAGGACCTCGTCCCCGTTATTGATCAGCGCCTGCATCGCCATCATTATCAGCTCGCTGACTCCGTTACCCGTGTACACGTCCTCTATCTCGACATCCAGTATTCCTTTGCTCTGAAAGTCCTGCATTACCGCCCTGCGCGCCGGAAACAGACCGAGGGAATCGGAGTACCCCTCCGCGTCCCGAATGTTGGTAATTATGTCCTGGATGATTCTGTCCGGCGCGTGAAACCCAAACGGCGCAGGGTTTCCTATGTTCAGCTTGAGTATGCGGAAACCATCCTTTTCAAGCCTGGCAGCCTCGTCCATAACCGGCCCGCGTATCTCGTAACAAACATCGTCCAGCTTGGATGATTTCTCGAAAACTCGCATCCCCCCAATATACCCCGCCCTCCCCTTTTAATTCAATGGCAGGCCCGCCTGCGCCAAACGTACGCCAATAGCTGAGACACTGTCCTTGTCATCCGCTAAGCGTGAAAGTAAGCGGGTTATGCTGGGAGTTTGCGGTAAGCCAACCGAAGGTTGGCGGCGTAAACTTCGGAGACAACCGCGTAGCGGTTGTCCAGTCGCTGAGCGTGAAAGAGGGCGGGTTACACGCTTCGGCTTGAAGGCGTGGCTAACGAGGGGTCTTTACGATGGACTCTGGCGAGTGGCTTTACGAGCAGTCCTGACAAGCAGGGTGGAGTTTGCGGTAAGCCCGCCAAAGGCGGGCGGCGCAAACTCCTATGGCAAGCGCGAAGCGCTTGCCACATTCTTTACCAAAACGCAGTGTCCCTGTATACTGTTACTATGAACTGCCAAGCGGCATTAAAGAGGAGCGGGTTATGCCTACAATCAAAAACGTACCGAAAAAGGGTGCAAGGGTGTATGCCAGAAAAAAGGCAAAAAAAGTAACGTTAGACGACGTATGGGCGGGCTTTGCGGAGCTTCAGAAAGCCC
>JAIRMP010000241.1 GCA_031258615.1 Spirochaetaceae bacterium
AGAGGATTGCGGGAGAAAAAATTCTTTTTCCCGTTACGGCGGAACAGCGGAAAATTTTTACTTCTTTTTCGATAAAAACGCCCGTGTTGTCATAATATCTATGGGATTTTAGGATATATATTTTGCGACAGTTGCTATTCTAAAGGAACTCGTTGCAGATTGCGCATTGTCAATTTGCGGTCTAAATAAATTATATGATTTCAACTATGCAACAAAATATTTTTCACAATTAACCGCAGAACAACAACTTATAGTAGTTATCAATATGGCAATTCTCACAGACAGAATGTGTTTTTGCATGCGGCCATTAGAAATATACCTTACAAGACTTGAAACTCTTGTTGTTGCATTTTACAGACTCAATTGGAAAGTTTACTATGTGATAGGGCTATTAAATTTTAAGATACATAGATATCAAAACGCGCGTAATTCTTTCAGAAAAGTTGAAGAACAGGCTGATTTGGCAAGCGCATCTGATGACGATACAAAAAACAAATTCTTTCATGCTCTGCTGCTCATCGCATACAGTTATGAGTATAACGGGGAATTCAGCAAAGCTATTGAAGAAATTATTTGTCCCATTCAGGAAATAAAAGGTATATTAAAACGATATACATTTAATGAGTTGAATGACGGTATTTTTAGGGAGATTCTTATCAGTATAATCAAAAAATCTATCAACAAAAAAGGACTTATTGCAAGGTATTTTGGCGAAGTTGATCTTGATCATATTGACTCGGCCGTTTCTGATTCCGATGCATCTAATGGTAAAAAAAGATTAGAAATTTTACATGCCCTTGCACATTGTTTGAATGAATATGCAATTGATGAATCCGCAAAAAAATCAGAGGCATCGGCATCGTACGGAAAAATATTAAGATTTGCCCGTTTTCTTATGGCATATATTGCAAAGGAAAAGGCTGAGTATTGGACTTGTTTTTCAACGATTCACGGAGAATACAATGATTATGGGCGGGCGTTGGAAAAATTGGATGAAGCCGAGGAATGTATCGCCAGGAATTCTCCAGGGCAGGTCATGTCAGAGAAAATCAAGGCCGAAATAGCTTTTTTTAGGTATTACTTCAAAGATATTATATTCCGTGATGGTGAGAGTGAGAAAGAGCTCTTCAAACGATATGTCAATAAACATTCTGATGATGATGCAAAATGTTACTTGCTTATTTTTGAATTCAGAAGCAGGTTACGGCATTTTATTAACAGTTTTATGGCAAGTTTGTGCAACTACATTCAGGAACCTGAAAATTACAAATTGGAAGAAATACCTGATGAATTAAAAGCCGCGTATGAACAATTGTGCGAACTAGCGCCTACATTATACATGAACGCTAATGTGCGTGCAGAATTAAGAATGTTACAGCGGGCTTTTATCTGTATAGAACTTTTGAGAGGATTTTTTGTTGACAGACAATGTAAAGAAAAGCAGTGGTTATTACTGCAAAATGCTTGCTGTCGTTATGGTAAAGCAAGGCAGGAACTGGGCCTCGCTAAAGATGATACAGAAACGGAGAAATTTGGACAAGAGCCGATAGAAGATTTTTTTAATAAAGATGCTGGTATTTTACACGGTCTGTATTATAATAAATCAATTTTTATTCTGGCGCCTATCTCTGGATCCGTTGTTTACCAATATCAAACAGGTGAAATTGATACCCTGTTTGATTCGTACTCGATTTTACCGAATAAAACGATCGCATTAGACTACAACAAACAGGTTGTACTGTTTAGGAAAAATTACAACGCGCAACTTCTTCACGAATTCGGTATGCCGGAGATAAGTGGAATCAATTGGGGAAATGCGCCAAACGAAGTTGATGAAGTCTTCTACTGGCAAGATTCGGAAAAAAACCGGATCTTGTATAGCAACAGAAAAGATACTTGTATTAGTACTATAACCGATCCACCGTCTTTTGAACAGATCATAAAAAAGCTTTTCAACGACATTGCTAAAGATACAAGTAAATGTGATAGAAGGGCTGATATTGTATATGGTAACGATTGCCAGCTTAACCTTGTTGAACATTTCCCCTGGATTGAAATAATCAATGAAGATAATTCCACATCTACACTGATTTATATTTACAAGCCTCCTTCTCCAGAAAGAACATCGCATTGTTATTTTATAAAAGTGAAAACAAAACTCATTGATAAACACGAGTTATGTTCCGGGTGGCTTAAGCCTGTAGGTATTTCTTATAAAAACAGCTACCGTAGTACTCTGAGTAGTATTGAGTCATGTAAGAATGAGAAGATAGAACGAAAAGTCACTTGTGAAATAAGTTTTAATGAAATAGGGACTGCTCAAAAGAGATGTGAAGAGTTAATTAATAATTATAACAGGCTGATTCGCAAAGTTGGCCAAGGCTCTGATACGGCTGAAGAATATGAAACAATTATTAAAACTCTAAAAGAATGTCACAAACAGGTTGGAGATCTGGGACAGGAAAATTGGAATTCACAAAACGAATATGAAATAAAACTTAAAGAGATTAACGAGAAAATCGATGAATATGAGCTGCAATCGTAAGGCATGGACTGTCGGAAAGCGTCTGGCTGCCTTTTTGCTCATGCCTTCGTTAATCCCCGATAGTTTTATAACATTTATAAGTGGTATTTGTCTTGCGGCTGCAATCAATATTGCAACAAGCCAGATACCAAACAAGCTTTGTGATATGTTACCTTTATATATCATATTTTCTATGATATTAATGTTTGCATCAAGTGTATTTTTTATGATTTTGGCCGTTAAAACAAAAGAATTTCAAGATACATACAAACTTTCACCTATTAAAGGGGTCGAAGTTTGGCTTGATATCGTCTGCCCCAGGAAGAATAAAAACAAACCATGCAAAAAAAAGAATGCGGTATTACTCATATTATTCACTGTTATGGCATTTGGTACCGGAATAATCGGTATAGTGTTATTGGTGTGATTATGGATACTAATAAAATTGAGAATGGTTTACGGGCTGCGGAAATATTTACTATTTAATCAAGGAGTATTACGATATGAATAAATATTTATTGTGTTCAAGTGTTGGGAATGGGCAATATTCACTAACAAGTTTTGATGATGCCTTACGAAAGTCAAATTTAGGGAATTATAATCTTGTTAAGGTGAGCAGCATTTTACCGATGAAGGCAAAACGTGTCGACCATGTTGATGTTCCAGAGGGAAGTATTTTATTTACAGCTTTTGCGTCTATGACCTCAAGGCAGGCAGGAGAAGTGATTTCCGCCGCAATCGCTGTTGGTATTCCTGCTGATAAAACGAAGGCTGGTGTCATTATGGAGTTTGCAGACTCATGTGCTGAATTTGTTGCCGAAAAAACTGTAAAGGCAATGGTTGTTGAAGCAATGGCAAAGCGTAAATATACAATCGAAGAAATATTGTGTATATCAACAGAGGCTGCTTGTGTTGCGGATCAGTATTCCACAGTTTTCGCTGCGCTTGCAATTTGGTAATCAATATCTTTCACCCGCTGCCAAAAAAGTCTTGGGGTTTACCTAAGTACCCGCACAGAAATAACATGACCGTAAGGCCATGCTATTTCCGCGCAGTTCTTCACACGGAAAACACATCGTAAGGATCATCCCCCTGCCTGCGGTGCGTCACCGCCTCCAAAATGTGTTCCGCGCCTATAGAATCCGCCCCTTCCAGATCGGCTATCGTGCGGGCAACGCGGAGTATCCCGTGGTACGCCCTCCCCGAAATGCCGAGCTTTTCCACCGCGTTTGTAAAGGCGGCAAGCGTCTTGCCGCCGACCGCGCAGTACCTGTCTATCGCGGCGGCGTCCATTCCGGCGTTCCGCCTGATCGCTGTCCCGGCAAATCGTTCCGCCTCCATCTCCGCCGCCCGCCTTACGCGGGCGGCAATCTCCCCCGCCGTCTCCTCCACGCCGCCGCTTAGTTCGGAGATACTCGGCGTGTTTACCGGAACACGCAGCTCTATGCGGTCAAGCAGAGCGCCGCCGAATCTGCGCCAGTAACGCATAATATCATCACCGGAACAGTAACAGCCCATCCCGGCGGCATTCATGCCGTAACGGTCCTCGTCCGCGCGGTGTACGGCGCTTTTTATCCCAAGCCTGCCGCATGGGCAGGGGTTGGTCAGCCTGCACCAAACGTACGCCAGTAGCTTGGGAGTCGTCCTTGCGAGCCGCCGAGCATGAAAGAGGGCTTGCCTGCGCCGCAGGCAGGCAGGCGGGTTACGAGTCGTCCTTGCGAGCGGCCGGTAAGGCGAGTGAAGGGTTAATAGTGACAGCCAGACGGTTGGCGGATCGTCCTTGCGAGATGGATTGCTTCGTCGCTGCACGCCTGGAAATGACGGCGCTGCGCCAAGCCCCTCGACCGCGCCCGCCAGGGTGCCAAGCAATCCATGCGAGGAGGCTCGACAGGCGGGGCGGAGTTTGCCTAAGCAAGCCGTTAGGCTTGCGCCGCAAACTCCGGAGACAACCGCACAGCGGTTGTCCAGCCGCTTGCGGCTTGCGCCGCCTCGCAATGACGGCTGGGTCCATTCGTCATTGCGAGTCCGCCTACCGGCGCATCCTTGACCCGCGCGGCAAGCCGCCCGGCGGCTTTAATTGTTGGGCGTATTTCCCGTTACAAGGCCGCCTGTTTTGGTGAATACCGCTCCGTACTGGCTTTGGCCGATGCCGCCGCCTTCGGCGCTGACATTCCCGCTGATCGTTCCGCCGCTCATGGCAAAATCACCCATCGCGGCTATGTACACCCCGCCTCCTTTGGTAGCGGACTCATTGCCGGTAATTTCACCTTCGGTCATAGATGCCTGCGATGTACCATCAACAAATATGCCACCCCCGTTGAGTGTTTCTTTGCCGCCGTTATTCGTTATTTTACCGCCGGACATTATAAAATACGTTCCGCTAAAAACATAGACGCCGCCGCCGTCCCCGCCGTTTTTGTTGAAAGCATTGTTGTTTTCCGTTATGAGTCCTCCAAGCATACTCATCCGGCCTTTGTAAATCATAACTCCCCCGCCGCTTCCGCCTGAGTTGCCGCGTATCTCGCCGCCGGCCATCACGAATTCGCCTTCCGACTCGGAGCCGTGCGTGCCTATGCAGACAGCGCCGCCCCACAAGCTGCGGCCGCCGGTCAGAACCAGCTTATCGCCCAGCGTTACCTTGTTATTGCCTATGTACAGTACCTGCCTGCCATTGCCGCCGACCTTGCCCGCGTCCAAAACCCCGCCTGTAACAGGATCGCCTCTAAGAATGATAGGCGGATAGTTACCTGCCCCTGAGACGTCAACCATCGCGCTTGAAGCACCGTAGCGGCTCGAAGCGGTAATGGTTCCGCTGACAATAATCTCAGCGCTCTCGTCTTTAGGCCATTTCCCGGCGCGGTAAAGGGACTTCACCTTGTTAAGCGCCATCTGCACCGTGGCAAGAGGGGCCGCGGCGCTGTCCCCAGCCGCGGAATCGCTTCCGGTTGCGGAAACATACCATGTGGTATCCTGCGCGCCGGGAATTTGCGGCGTCCCCGGTGTCTGCGAAGCACCCGGCGTCTGTGAAGCGCCCGGCGTCTGCAAAGCGCCCGGCGTCTGCAAAGTGCCCGGCGTCTGTGAAGCGCCCGGCGTCTGCGAGGCCTCCGGTGTCTGCGAGGCCTCCGGTGTCTGCGGCGCCCCCGGTGTTTGCGAAGCGCCCGGTGTCTGCGAAGCGCCCGATCCCGGCCTGGCAGCGGACGTCCCGTTACCGCCGGTATCAGGCGAATTACCCTGACTGTTTTCGTTTGAAGGTGAATCTAAACCTGAATTAAAAATTTCGCAGCCAACCGTACAGACCGTGAAAAACGATACCAAAAAAAGTACCGGTATTAAAAATTTGTTACGCATATTATATAAACCTTTCATAATTCCAATATAGTAAAAAAATGAAAGCGTGTTTTGCTGTTATGACAGTGCGGACTCCCCCTGTCCGCGCGGGTAACGTCAATGAACCGGCGGGTCCTTAATCAATATCAGCCGTGGATCAGCAGGTCCAGGTCTATCTCGGCGGCGGTACAGGGAACCTTTATGTCCCAGTTTTCCAGCAGTTCCGGGTGGAATTCGCCAAAAACCCCTGTCACCGCGTCGTTTCGGACGATGTGGGCGGCGCGTCCCGGTATAAAGCGCGGGTCGTCCGCTTCCCGGACTGAGTATTCACGGGAAATATAGTAGAACAGGGTCTGTATCAACGCGGCTATCGTGTTAAAGTTAGCGTCCGCGCCGGCGTGCAGGATGCCGGCGTACTGGCGCGTCGCCGTGCCGTAGTTCCTGGATGCGTCCTTGTAGGCTACCTTGCCCACCTCAAAAATTTTGTGGGGGTAGGCGGCGTTTGCGGAGACGGCCTCGCTTGCGGCAAGGCTTGCCAGCGGCGAGTCGCGGACATACTCGTAGTTTTCCGTCATCGGGTTGGCTATGCTGATGATCTTTTCGCCCGTGCCGCGCATCCGCGTTACCAGGTCTTTTCTGGAGCCGAGGTAGTTGTAAATCATCTCCTGAAAACCCGCGCCTACCAGGATTTCCTTTACCTTGCGGCTGAAAAGGGTTACTGCTGAGAGTCTGCCTATTGTAAAATCGCGCGGGCGCTCCGGCAGGAAGGTGTCCAGCCCCCGTCCCAGCATCACGTCCTCCATAACATCGGCGGCGTGCAGGTAGTCGTTCCGGTATTCAGGCGGCCAGGCGCGGATGCCCGGAACCATTTCCGTGGTTCCCGCCTCAAAAGACTTCTGCTTTTCCGCCCTGCAACCCATGCGTTCCAGCGCCGCCACGCAGGTCTTGCCGTCCAGCGGCTCGCCCAGGAATTTTCTGATACGATCGAGGCTGCAAAATACGGGCTGCTGAAAGTAGAACGGCGTCGTGAGCGTCCTGCCAAACGGCGTGTCGTACCCGTAGCATACCTCCACCGGCTCTATGGTCCAGCCCTGATCGGCAAGGTCGCAGGCCGCGATCGAGGCGGCGTGGGTAACGGCGGCCATGTCCGTGCCGGTCAGCTCTATAAAAAGATCCGAATCGCCCACCTGTACCGCGCCAAGATGGCTTGAGTTTATGATCGGCGGGTAGGAAAGCACCTCGTCCCCGGAGTCTGCCAGCAGCGGGTGGAGCGGCTCGTGTTCCTGGATGAATCCGTACTCCCTGCCCTTGGGGTGTTTTTGCAGAATCTCGCGCAGCGTAAACGACGTTCTTTGCGAGGGATGCCCGTCGCAAAGCTCCCATTGCAGCGGCACAAACGAAACCGAATCGGGGTCAACCGCCCTGTAATGCACCGGCCATTTCACCAACGCGGTGCGGTAAACGCCCATGGAGATCGCCCGCCGCTTGCGCCCGTAGTTCCAGGCCAGCTTTTCCTGCGTCTGTATCATGTCGCGCAGCCCCGCATCCGTAACACTTTTGCCGCGCGCGATAAAACCGGCAAGCCACGGGCGGACGGCCTTAACGCTGTCCTCTACGATTACGCGCTTTTTTGCGTCCTTCATCTCGCCAGGCACGGAAAAGAACGGGTAAAACGGCATTTTTCCGCCGTGATAGACGCGGAGCTGCCGCGCACAGCCGGCGGTTCCCCACAGGTCCGGCCTGTTTGTGTCGTTCAGCTCTATTTTTAAGGTACGTTCCTGTTCGGGAAGGCTCTTGTCGCTGTCCTCGTCCAGTTCCGCCTTGGCGCAGGTGAGTACCGCTTCCAACTCCTCACGGGTTTTCCAGCGTCTTCCGGCAAGGCTAAAAAAAAGCTCTTCGTTTACCTCGATTTTTGGCATAATGGACTCCTTTATGCGGCGGCTCTGTCTCCGCCTGAAAAAAATATTTTAACACGAAAAACCCCGATCGCTAACGCGCGAACCGGCAGGACGCCTACCCGCCGGCAGCGTCCAGGCCGCGGTTTGGGGGGTAGCCCGCAACCATGTGCGGGCGTAGGGGGGACGGGCAATGAATGCCGCTGTATGCCTGGAAAGGCGTGGAAATCGTCCCCCCTCCAAAATTGATCATTCTGTCTCTACCGCTTCCGACACGTACAGCGTGGTTAGAAACGTGAATACCAGCGCCTGAATAAAGCCGTCAAAAAAATCAAAGTACAGCGATAGCGGGATCGGTATCACAAGCGAGAATTTTATCGCGCCGGCGAGGGCTACGTTTATCAGCGTCATTATAATGAAGCCGCCCAGTATGTTGCCGAACAGACGGAGGCAGAGGGACAGCGGCCTGATGATGTACTCCAGCAGGTTGAACGGCAGCATCACGGGTATGGGGCTCAACAGGTTTTTGAACCAGCCGCCCGGCCCGCGCGCGGCAAGGCCGCTGGAAAGCATCAACAGGACGGACACGAGCGCCAGCGCCGCGCAGACATTGATGTCGCGGGTGGGCGGTTTTATATCGAACACGGGGTCTTTGCCGAACGCGAAGGGCGGCGTTATCGCGGGCAGGATGTTGGCGGCAAGCAGGAAAAGAAATAGCGTCCCTATGTACGGGCTGAAAATTTTGGCGCGTTTGCCGAACTGCTGCTTTGAGAATTTGTTGAGAAACTCTATGCTGGCCTCAAGGAGGGTTTGAAAGCCGCGCGGTATGCGCCGGAGATTCCGCGTAACGAGCAGCGCCGCGATTATTAGCAGGGCCATGGCCACCCACGAAACGACAACGGTCTCCGTTACGGGAATCTTGTGTCCCGCTATGGTTACTGTAAAAGCAGTCTCGATTTCGAGACTCTTCATCAACTCTTCGCCCAAATTCATTTTATACTATTCCGTGTCTTTTTTGAAAAAGAAGTCGTCCTTGAAGTAGGTTTTTAGCAGATTTTCCGGGACATTGTGGCTGGTGTTCATGCTCTCGTACACCTGCTCAAGGAAACCCTTTATCAGGTAAAAGCAGCCCAGAAAAAAGAATTCGTTCACCTTCTCGACCGCGCCAAAGGCCTGATACAGCGCAAGCGGGTTATCATGCACGAATTCCGAGCTTACAAAGTCAACTGCCGTCTTTTGACTCAAGTTGTACGCAAATACCACTTCGGAAACGGGGAAGCCCTGCCTCATTCTCTCCTTGCCCACACGGACAAAGTAACTGCCGATTATTTTTCTGTCTATGCCGCGTTCAATAGATCGGGCGAGTTGCGGATAGAGCGGCGCGTTCAGCCCGCAAAGCTGCTCGTCCGAAAGGCTGTTGTAATGCTTCAACTGGGGCTCCTTGCGGATAAGGTTTTTCCAGCGCCTGGCAATCGCCTCCGCTTTGAAATTGAAGGTTTCTATCAGAACGTGGTCATTCATGCCGTTTATTGTAGGACTTTCAGGCATATATGTCTACCGCTCAAACCGCTTTGCGGTTTGAGCCTGGGCGTTTTGCAAAATGGATTAACCTTTAATTGCGGATGTCATTGAATCAATTTTCGCTTTTTTCGCGGTCGCGCGTTGACGGCGGCCTCTATTTGGTGTAGTATCAACGTGGATGGATTGCGCGCTCAGACTGTTTTCGGATACAGTCTTCAACTACTGTATTGACGGCAAGCAGGGCCAGAAGCAGCGTGAAACAGAGAAGCTTTTCGCCGCTAGGCGCCAGTAAGTACGAAGCGTATACCTCTACTGCCGTGATAGAAGAATTGGCGGGAGCGCCGAAAGCAAAGTATGACGCGATGGGCGCACTGTTGAACGGTATATGAAAAATGTTTTTGAACCCGATTTTGATGCCAACAGCCTGGCGGATATGTATGTAGCAAAGCATATAATCCCGCTCAAGCACAGAGACTACGGCTTGCATATCGCGGTCGCCACGGTAAACAAGCTTGATTTTGTGGTATCCTGCAACATGGGGCACATAGACAAGCGAAAGCCAATGATAGGTACAGGGTTCATCAATTTACGCGCCGGCTACAGGAACATCGGAATCTGTTCGTCAATGGAGGTTATAGAATTTGACAAGTGAAGCAAGGGCGGAATTACGCAAGATGACGCGGGAATAGAGGGCAGCGGTGCGCCGCGCCGAAAAAGAGGTGGCGGAGGAAGTGCTGTCGTGGAAGCGGGCGTGAACGCTTCCAAATCGAGTCAGAAAGATACTGACTCGATTGAGAAAGCTTCCCGCTTAAGCGGAAAACATCAATCCGAGGCTTAAGCCTCACCACTTGCGGCTTACCGCAAACTGGACAACCGCGGGGCTGCCCCCCCCCCCCCCACAACAACGGTAGGAGTTTGCCCAGTCAAGCGCGTAGCGCTTGACTGGCAAACTCCTATGGCAAGCCGTAGGCTTGCCACAACAACGGTAGGAGTTTGCGGTAAGCAATCGCGTAGCGATTGTGGCGCAAACTCCTATGGCAAGCGCTTCGCGCTTGCCACCCTCTTACAGAGCTTGGTCATATTCTGTATAATTTAATAATGGCATTTGAAGTTACGGCAACGAGGCGCAGGCCAAAGACTTTTGACGAGCTGGCCGGGCAGGAATTTGTCAGCGCTACACTGCGTAAGTCTATAGAAGCGGGAAAAATCGCTCACGCCTACCTGTTTTCGGGACCGAGGGGATGCGGAAAGACCAGCGCGGCGCGCATACTGGCCCGTTCACTGAACTGTGAGAATAGCCGGGGAGCGGAGCCGTGCGGGGTTTGTTCAAACTGTACCGAGATCAGCCGGGGAACCAGCCTTGATGTGATAGAGATTGACGGCGCGTCCAATACCAGTGTGAATGATGTCCGGCAGATAAAGGACGAAGTGCTGTTTCCGCCCAACGCGTCCCGTTACAAGGTGTACATAATTGACGAGGTACACATGCTTTCAAACAGCGCCTTTAACGCGCTGTTAAAAACCATTGAAGAACCGCCGCCCTACATCGTTTTTATTTTCGCCACCACAGAGCTGCACAAGGTTCCCGCGACGATCAAGAGCCGCTGTCAGCAGTTCGCGTTCAAGCTGATACCGATAGAAACGATTAAGGGCCTACTTGCCGAAACGTGCGGGGAGCTTTCCATAGAGGCTGAGGATGAGGCACTGTTCTGGATAGCCCGCGAATCGACGGGCAGCCTGCGCGACGCTTACACGCTGTTTGATCAGGTCGCGTCCTTCTCGGACGGACACATACGCGCGGCCCTGATCCGTGAAAAACTGGGTCTTGTAGGTTTTGAAAACCTGAACTCCATTGCGGAAGCCTGCGCGGAAGGCGACGCCGGGGCGGCGTTTACGCTGCTCGATCAAATTATAGAAAACGGCGTCTCGATAGAACAGTTTATAATAGACCTTGCCGGTTTCTACCGCAGCCTGTTGCTGCTGAAATGCGGCGTTACCAAAGAAAGCCTTCTGGGTTATTCACCGGAATGTTTTTCGCAAAAAGCGCTGGCGGCGCTGGATCAGCAGCGTTTGGAACACGGCCTGGAGGCGCTGCTCGAGACATACCGCTCAACCCGCTACTCCGTCTCACCGCGTTTCGAACTGGAGACGGCGGTTTCAGGGCTTTGCGCCCTCCCAAAATGGGTTTCCCAGGACGACCTCCGGTCAGCCATCGAAGGGTTGCGTTCTGTTTTCGGCGTGAAGAGGGGCGATGTACAGGCTGCCGGGGCGAAGGCCGCCACTCCGCCCGTTGCGCGCGAGCCGGCGCCAAGCGGTGGAATGTCGTTTTCCGATGAATTCAAGCGCAGGATAGCGGCGCGGGAAAGTTCAGGCTCAGGCGGCGCGGCGGAGAGGATGCGTCCGGATGAGGACGAAAATGCGACGGGCATAATGGCGCCGGAAGTACGGCTTGTTGAAAAAGTTTTTCAGGCAACTGTGGTTAAGTAATGCGTTTCAGGCCGGGTTTATACCGGCGATAATGTTTTTGTAAGGATGATTTTATGAATATACCTGACGATTTGTTAAAAAACGCCAAAAAGTTCAGTTCGACAATGGATAAATTGAGAGACAAGATAGGCGGCATAGTAGTTACCGGCTCCGCCGGCGGGGGAATGGTCGAGGTCGATATGAACGGCAAGCAGGAAATGCTGGCCGTGCGCATAATGGACAAAACGATAGCGGGTGATGTCGAGATGCTGCAGGACCTTATCATTGCCGCTTACAACGCCGCCGTCGAAAAGGTCAACGAGGCGGTAACAAACGAGATCGGTTCATTTACCAGCGTGTTCAGCAAACTGCTGCCAAGCGATTTAACCAGTATCTGATTCCCGTCATACCTTATGAATGCGATCGATAATCTGGTAACCCTGCTGTCACGGCTGCCGGGCATAGGCAAAAAGAGCGCTCAGCGGCTTGCCTACCATATCCTGGAATCCCCGCGTTCATACCCGCTTGCCCTTGCCGGCTCGCTTTCCACGTTGCACGATTCGGTAAGGCGCTGCTCGATCTGCGGCGCTTTTACGGAAAGCGACCCCTGCCCTATCTGCACCGATCCTTCCCGGGACGCCTCGCTTCTCTGTGTGGTGGAGCGTTCCCAGGATGTGCGGGTGATAGAAGACGCGCGCGAGTACCGCGGCAGATTTCATGTGCTGGGCGGTCTTATCGCTCCGCTGGACGGCGTAGGGCCTGATGACCTTACGATAGGAACGTTGCTCACGCGGCTTGGAAACGACAGGGTTCGTGAGCTTATTCTGGCGCTAAACCCTACGGTGGAAGGCGATACCACATCGTTATACATACAGAATCTGTTGAAAAGTATGCCGCTCACCGTTACCCGCCTCGCTTCCGGCCTGCCTGTGGGCGGCGATCTTGAATACGCCGACCGCCTCACGCTTGCCCGCAGCATCCGCGGACGCATCCCGATGTAAGCCGCCGGCAGGCTTCCTCATCGTCTGCCGTATGATGACAACGCCCGGCGACCGGATATTGAGGTGTAATTACTGTGAGATGTCCAGGTCAGGAAACCCTTCGGATTTATTTGACAGCGGGGACTGTATGGATACGCTTGTCGGCCCTGTTTCGATGATTTGATTTTGACCGTCAGGATTTTTTTCGTCCAGAACCTGCACAATAGGAAAACGCGGGTCATCAGGGTTGACATCGACAACCTGAGCCTTGGCGCCGTTCGAAAGCAGCACAAACTGGCCTATTGGGTAGATCGAAAGGGAAAAAACGAGAGCTCTTATGATGCTGTCATCGTAGCCCTTCCCTTCATTACGCAAAAGATCGGTAATGCCTTCGTATCCACCGCGGGCATCCTTGTGCGGACGTTTGGCGGTTATCGCTTCATAAGAACAGGCTACCGCGATGATCTTTCCGTAAAGACCTATCTTGTCGCCGGATAGTTTATGGGGATATCCTGAACCGTTCTCACGTTCATGGTGTTCAAGAGCCGCAGTGTTTATCGCCATAGGAAAATTAAACGATTTAAGCATTTCAAAACCTATCGCGGGGTGAAGCATCAGTGTATTGCGTTCCTTCGCAGAAAGCTCAGCTTTACTCTGCACTATATGCGGCGGCAGTTTTACCATACCGATTTCATGCAGCAGTGCGGCTACGCCAAGCTCAATCATACGGTGGGCCGGCAGTTTCAGGTAGCTGCCTATGATGATCGAAATGACTGTCGACTTTATGACATGAACGGCAAGAAAATCGTAATCGCTTTCCGCTTGTATATCGTTTTGAACCTGTAGCAGAAAACGGCGGTTCACCTTTACCTCTTCACAGACATCCCGTATTTTTTCCGCGACAATGTCATAGTTGATCCGCCCATTGCCGGCCGCGCGCGTAAAAATATCATCGGCAAAACGCTGAAGGTCCGCGTAAAACGCCTTGGCATCCAGCAGCTTTGTATTGTCGTTGAGAGATGGCAGCCCGGCCTTTTTCTTTTGCGTTTTCCCGTCATGGTAGGCTTCCTGTATCTCGCCGTCACTCTTTACCTTATCGAAATTCCATTCCTTAAGGGCGCTTTTTAATTCGGCGGTAAACGGCATTTCCTGGGAAGTCAATACAAAACCGTCATCAACATACAGAGGTTCCGAAAAAAAATAGTTTACCGGAATTTCATTGACTGAAAAAAACTTCATAACATACACCTATAAGAGGCAGTTTAGGGATACACGGCATTTGGGGCCGGAAACCCGCAGCATGATCAAGATGGCTGGGCATCTTTGCTGGCCGATTCTTCCTGTAAATCCTTGAGCGTCTTTGTACTCTGTATGAGTTTGTAGTATACGCCTTCGCGGATAATTTTCACCGCTTCCTGTAACTGTACATCGTACTCCAAATCGTAAACGGGGGCGATCACGGTACGGTTCTCCTCATCCCGTATCAGGCGGCGAAGCAGGGAAAAGTCAAGACCATACTCGTCCTGCAACTGACGGGCAAAACCATCGATCACACCAGGCGCCGCTTTTTTGTTGTTCTCAACAAAGTTGGGAATCGCCTTTGAAGCGATCAGTTTGTTCAGTTTTTCGGCATCCTCGCTGGAAAACTTGGGAAACAACACTTCACGGTCGGGAGGTATGCCGATCTTATCAATGTTTACATCGCTCGGCGTATAGTAGCGGGCTGTCGTAATTTTGAAACCTGAGTGACGCAACGGGTATACCTGCTGGACGGAGCCTTTGCCGAACGATTTTTCGCCGACAAGGTACGCTCGCCCGTGATCCTTGAGCGCTCCCGCCACAATTTCAGACGCTGATGCGGAGCCGTGATTTATCAGCACAACGATGGGAATGTCTTCCGGTACAACCGGGTTGCCCACAGCGTTGTAAACGGAATTTTGCTTTGCTATCCGCGATTTCACAGAAACAACCGTACCTCCCTTGATAAACAGGTTGCTCACACTTACCGCCGTGCTGAGGAGCCCGCCGTAATTGTTCCGCAGATCAAGGATCAGCGCCTTGTACCCATTCTGTTTGAAGTCTTCCAGGGCTTGCCGGGTACGCTCTGCCGTCATGTTGCTGAAACTGATCAGGCGAAGATACCCTATATCCCCTATCATAGCCTGCTTTACCGTCGGCACCTCTATGACGGCTCTTGTAAGGGTTACAGGAAATTCCAGGTTCTCGCCGCGGCGTATGGTGATATCGACCTTATCGCCAGCAGGACCTTTGAGCCGGGACAGCACGTCATCCAGAGTCATGCTGTCCGTGCTGTCATCCCCGATTTTGATGATAAGATCGGCCGGCTGCAAGCCCGCTTTCCAGCCAGGGCTATCCTCAATAGGAGCGGCAATCTCAACAAAATTCGGTTTTCCGCCGGAAATATAGAGGCCAACTCCGCCGTAACTGCCTTTTATCACATTCTGATCCAGCTCCGCCATGTCCTTCTCCTTTAAAAATGAGGAGTAAGGATCGCCGAGTGCATCGAACATACCGTTCATCGCGCCTTCATAGAGGGACTGGGGATCGACTTCTTCAACATAATTCTGTTGAATGAACTCAAACACCATCTGTATGATCGATTTGTACTGAGGCTGCGCTTCCACCTGCGCGGAAGCCTGCGCCTCCGCTTTGGGAACATAAATACCAACCATGAAAAAACAAAAGAAAAAGGTTAGCGCGGCCCAGTACATTACCGGCGGAGCCTTATTCAAACGGCATAAACGTCTCTGTATCTTGCGGATAATCGGCATCATACCAAAAGTATCGTATATACCAAAATTATAGTCAAGGGCGCAAGCCTACGGCTTGCCATAGGAGTTTTGGGGGGTGACGGAAGACGCCCTAAGCCCGCTTGCGGGCGGCGGCGGCTGGAGGCAGGGGGGCGCGGCGATAACGGTGACGGTTTGCGAAAACGGTGGGGAAATTGCGCCCCCCTTCTTAGTGAAGAATTAATAGTGAATAGTGAGGCTGCTGGTAGGCGGGATCAATCGTGGTTTGGGACGGTAAAGGTTTTGACAGCGGCCGCATTGCCGGGAAAAAGCCCTTCTATGCTGAACTCACCGTTAAGGCTTAGAGGCAGGGCCAGCTCTATATCGAGCGGGTTGGGCGGGTATGAACCGAGTATGAATTCTATGCGTTTACCGTCGGAGATGTAAGGCATAGGCGCGTCGTAGATGAAGTAGGCCGGATCATCCGCCGCTTGATTCGTAAAAAACAGGCTGTACCGCAGCGGCGGAAGCCGCGCTTCCGTGCTTATTCTTACGATTCTGCGATCCAAAAAGCGTACGCTTTTTGGACTGGCCGTAAAATACATATCCGGCTCTAAGCCGTCTGTAGTGATTTTTGTCTGTTGGGCAGGTAATTTTGTGCGGGCGGGTAAATCCTGGCCGCCGTTTGTGTGCAGCACAAACAAGAATGCCGCCGTTAAAAGTACGAAAACAGCAAAAACCGGTATCAAAACATATTTGTGGCGGGATTTTGCCGCATAGTACAGGCAAAAAAAGAGTGCGGAGACAAAAACCATGCCAAAAAGCGTTAATAAAACCAGCGTCAGCTCCGGAATAAATACCACCTTGTTTTTAAGGTTGACGCAGGCATAGTTGTAGTCCGCCCGGCCTGAATCTACGCCGCCACGAAAGATTTCTTCCGCATACCGGTATAGCAGCGCCGACGCCTCGTCCGCCGTAATCTTTTTGCCGGCCATTGCCGCGGACGGCGGCATCTTAGACCGTTCAGCGGAAGCGCCGGTAACGTAAATGATCTGTCTCCCGCCCGCCTCATCAGTATTGACGGCGGGGGCAGGCGCGCCGCCGACCTCCGAATCAAAAAACCAGGGTATACCGCTGTCCGCGCAGAGTTGTACAAAAGGCTCAACCAGGTCGAGCGGGGGCACGGTCGTCCCCGCTAGGCGCAAAACGCCCAGCGCTGAGGGCGCGTCCTCACCTTCCGGGAGGGAATCGCAGTAAACGATTAACGTTCCCTCGCGTTCCTCCGTATCGCCCAGCAGTGCCTGAAATCCGGCGTATGGGAATGCGCCGCCGCCCGTGGCAGGCCAGTTGTCTGCCGCAAAGTAGACAAGCGTATCGAAGGGCAGTGGTTTGGACAGGAATTTGTCGATCAGGCCGAGAGCAAGCTCCACGCTCCAGCCGGGGCCGCCGTCCGTACCGTTCAATATGTCCGCGGTCTGTACATCAAGGATAGGTACCGCCAGCACAAACAGGCCCTCGCCCTCGCTGCCGCCGGAATCGGGACGCGCCGGGATATTCACCTCCACAGATACGCCGAAAGCGCCGTAATCCGCCATCAGGGGCCGTTCGGTAAAGTTTATATTTTTTGCTTCGAGCCTCTGTACAAGCTCGTTGAACGCGGTTGTCTCCGCGTTACGCGGGGAGAACGGCGTCTGTGCCGCCGCGACAGCGCCCCCAATCAGAAGCATTGTACAGATAAGGAATGGAACGTTGGCGCTGGACGGTTTCATCTGCACTTAGGGTTCAAATGTTTCTTCTGCGGGGAGCCGGACCAGGTTGATGTAGTGGCCGGGATAACGTGACGCAAACCGGTTGAACGAGGTTTCGGCGGCGCTTTCAAAAAGCGCTACATGGAACGAGCCGTTCTCGTCGAAGTAAGGCAGAAAGGCCGCAATATGGAAGTATTGACGCATACGCGGCTTGGGCGCCAGTTCCGTGTTTACCGCGCCGAGGTAGAACATACCAGGTTCGTCGATCGCGAGCGTATACATGAGCGCGGCAAGGCCGTTTATGTCAAAACCGGCTTCAGACAGAAATCCACCATAGGGTTCCGTCAGGGTTGTCCCGTTTTTACGCAGTATAATCTGAGAAAACGGGCAGCTATTCACCTCAATCTCTTCCAAAACGGCAAATACGGGAGATTTTAGCGTGCTGTTGACGGTGGAAGCAAGGTTTCGTATCCAGTCCAGGCCGAAAAACGGGTCGCGCAGGGCCTCAAATGGCGCTGTGAGGGAGGAACCGCGCTGTCCGTAGGCTTGTTTCAGCGCGTTTATTGGCAGACGCCTTCCGGTCATAGGGCGGAGCAGCCCGTCTACAAGCCATTTTACAAACCCTGAACAGTTTAGGCCGGGATTTTGAACCTGTTTTTCCAGCGTATCAATAAAAACATACTCTCCGGCCTCGTTAATTGCGCCGTCATCGGCAAATGAAAGGCCGGGCAAAGACTGCCTTATACGTGAAATCAATGTCCGGGCGCCGGCATAGTCAGCGGTATGCGGTTCGAAGTAACGGAACAGGGTTTTGTTGTTTGCCGCCCCCAGAATGTCTTGCAGCGGGAGCGTAAGCAGGCGTTCAAGGATCACCGGCATATTCACCGACTGCGCAAGGTAAGCGTTGTAGACAACCATGTCCATACTGCTCCGCTCCGAATCCAGCGGACGGAACTGTATGTAGGTGTAGGGATCGCTGCGTGGAAATATCCGTATGCGGAGCAGGCTGCCGTCCTCCATGCTCCGGCTTACGGCCCATGAGCCCTGCGCCCAACCCGGAAAAACGCCTCCAAACCCGCGCGCCAGAACTATACTGAACTCGCCCTGAGTCCGTTCCGTCCTTACCTCCAGCCGTTCCCCGCCAGGCAATGTTTCGCGCCGGACACTTTTTGCCAGTACATTCTGAGGCGCCTCCATGAACCATTCGTCAAAAAGTTTTTTACGAATGGAAGAATCGTCTGATATTTCACTCAGCGGCAGATCGAGTGCAGGGACGGCGTGTGGACAGGAGCAGCAAAGCACCAGGAAGGCCGCGATTTTCACAGTTCCGCTGGACATTTATAATAAAATATCGGTTTTTTTACCAAAAAGTAAAGTAAAATGCATCTTGCCGGCAAAGTATATATTATGAAGAACATAAAACACCCTCGTCCGGCGGAGAGTAACTTGCCGGATACCGCTATGGATCAGGCAAACAATTCAAACACCAGGGGCGGTAAAAAAGGCTGCGCCCGTTTAATAGCCCCGCAGAATCTTCCGGAAAATTTACGTCCGCGCAGCCGTCTGCTGCGCGAGGGGCCGGCGGCGCTTTCCGACAGGGAACTGCTTTCAATACTCCTTAATACCGGCGTTAAGGGAAAGAATGTAAGCCTTTTGGCGGACGAACTTCGTGAAAGGCTGGACGCCAACAAAAATATTCCATCCGTTGAGGATCTTTCCGAAATGATAGGGATAGGCGAGACCAAGGCGTGCAGCATAGTCGCGATGCTGGAATTTGGCCGCAGGCGCTGGGGCTGCCGGACTGTCCGTATAAAGAACGCCTCCGACATTTTCCCGTTGATTCGGCACTACGCCGATTGCCGCCAGGAACGCTTCATAAGCGTATCGTTGAACGGGGCGCATGAAGTTTTGGCGATTAGGGTGGTTACGGTTGGTTTAGTGAACAGATCGATTATCCACCCCAGGGAGGTATTTGCCGATGTGATTGCGGACCGTGCCAGCGCGATCTGCGTTGCGCACAATCATCCGTCGGGCATACTGAAGCCCTCCGATCAGGACGATGATGTAACTGTACGTTTGATGAAAGCCGCCCGCCTGCTCGGTATAAGTTTCCTTGATCATCTGATCTTTAGCGAAACCGATTACTACAGTTACCGCGCCGCGGGAAAGCTCGACTAAAAGGCCGCATGACAAAAACAGTAATGAACCGCCCCGCCGCGAATGAAAAAGCCCCCGCGGAGTAAAACATTACCATGGTGACTGACATTCCGCGGCGGCAGTCACTTTTTCCAGTACCATCTCGTCAATGATTTGGACGGGGCTTTTATTGACCGCAGCCGATTTGGTCAAAAGGTAGTCCAGGGAGAGTTTGCCCAGTCCCAATTGGCGCAATTCCCGCCGGATGAGCCAATCGCTTCCATGCGGGCCAAATTTGGGGATAGTACGGGACAGTTCTTCGTCCAAAGCATCGTATTCTTCATCGGTCAGGTCGGTATAGGTCATAGTTTTCTCCTAGTTCCGGAGTTGCTCAAGCACCCCGGCTCGCATACCCATCGCGTGAAAAACTTTTATCGCATCTTCGCCGATAGGGTTATAGAACACTTCAACCGGATTACCCGCCCGGTTGAAGCCAATGAAGCCGTATTTATTGTCGTAACCTTCCAGTCTCCGCGCAAAGACTCTGGTCTTGTAGGCATGCCGAATATCCTCCTCGCTAATGCAGCGTTTGAACGCTGAAGGCGCGAAGATAATCTCAGGCTCCATATTCCCCATATTACTTCAAAACCAGTGTGGATACAACACGAACAGGGCAATTCGGCAGCGGGTATACGCGGCGTCCGTGAGCGCGCAAACA
>JAIRMP010000079.1 GCA_031258615.1 Spirochaetaceae bacterium
ACCGGCGCATCGAATACCGCCGCCATTGTTTCGACCGCGGGTTCTAACGCTCCTGCCGCTAAAGCTTGTTCTGATTACGTCTATGGCGGTAAAAGCGACTGGTTTCTGCCAAGCAAGGATGAGTTGAACCTTATGTATGAGTTAAAAACAGAAATCGGAGGGTTTGACTATAAAAATACCACAACCTACTGGTCATCCTCTGAGTATGGCGCATATACAGCGTGGCGGAAAGGATTTCTTGGCACCGCATGGGGCAACGGGAGCAAGGACTACCCATGGTCGGTTCGCGCTATTAGAGCATTTTAAAGTTTATGGAGGATAAAGATGAGGAATAACATTTGTTCATGGATAGTCGGCGCAGCGCTGGTTATCGGGTTGGTGTTTACGGGCTGCGATAACGGGGGCGGCGGGGAATAGGGGATACCCTGACAGGATGTTATCCGCGCACATGCGAAAGCGCACGCGGTGGACATACACACAATGACGGCGGGAACGGCATATATGCCGCGACCGCATGCGGAATTATCCGCAAACGAGGAGTTTTATTATGAGAAAAAGGTTGTTTTCTCTATTCGGCATTACCCTCTTGGGAGCGGTAATATTCACTCAGACCGCCTACGCGCAGGAGCAGGCGGACGGCCCCGTAACAGGCAGGCAAGCGGTTACGGCGGGCCTCGGCCTCGCGCTCACTCGTGATTCCGATGACGGCGGATGCAACATTTTCCCTGAATAATCTTAGGGGTGAAATTATCACTGATTAACAACATACATTTTCATTGCGGCTTGACAAAAACCAGAGATGGTTTATACTTGAACAAAGAGTAATATTCGGCTATAAGCTAACTCCTATATTATAAGGAATTATGGGAACCTCAAATCCATGGAATTTGGCTCTAAACGGTATATGTCCTGTAAGGGGAGTGCATATTTCTGCCTGAATAGTTACAATATAAGGAGTATAAAATGAAACAAATTAGTATTTCAATTATTTGCTTATTTATATTAGGTTCATGTATATCAAGCGGTACCGGTGACAGAAAAGTATACCTTGAGAAAAGAATACTAGACGCGGATGTTCATTTTTCTGATGATGAAATTGAAATATATAATTACTTAATAGACGTTACATTAAGCAATAATCAAAAAAGAACTATTGTGACTGGCGATACGACGGCATTAAATGAAAAGATTATGACTGGAGAGCTTAAGAATGCAGATGATGTAAGAAAATATCTTGAAACACTTGAATCAATATCAATTAAAACTGATAAAATAATATTACATAATGCGACAACAATAGTTGGATTGTCTAAAGAGAAAACTTATAAAGATAATATGGAATTATCAAAAGCGGGTTTTCAGAAGAAATATGGTAATATGTATGATGATTTATTTGATGAATTTATAGCTGTTAATGAATTTGATTATTCTTTGGAAAACCATATAAATACAAGGGATGATATTCTGGAATATAATAATGTAGAAAATCAAATTGATGAAACGAATGGCGCAACAGATTTTTGGGGCAAATTATATGAGACTATACCTGATGTATGCGGGATCATGCGTTTATCAAAAATAGGATTTATTTCAAACAAGGCAATTGTTGATGTGCAATTTTTGAGAGGCAGTATGAATGGATTTGTTGATTATATAATATTTGAAAAAGAGGATAACTGGAGAGTTGTTGATTCATTCCGCCATATATATTACTAATACGCGGTAGCGTACCCAAAGCATCCAGCGGGTTCTGCTCTCAGGATGAAAAGGGCGCTTGGCATACGCGGCTGCCGGCAGGTTTACCCGCCAGCGGGTTTAAAATCCGATACGCCGTAGTGTGCCCGGATGCCGCGCATTGCTCAAAATTTTTTAGAATTTGGGCGCATCCCCGCGCGAAGCGCGGGGTCGGGCTATCCGCTTGTATCTTTTGCCGCCCGGCGGCAAAAGGATACCGCTTCTATCCCTTGCGCTCGTACCCCTTGTGGGGGCAAGGCATGCCTTGTCCCCACAAATATTTTTGCTAATTCTTTATACCGTATAGATTTAAAGCGTTGAAACTTTAAACTGCCGTGTCTTACCGCGCGTCCACGGCACCGGCGTTTACTCTGCAAACAAAGCCTGATACAGGAAATCCTCACTGAGGGCTGCATGCATCATACGGCGTTTTGCGCTAACCCGCTTCTTGTCCATCGTCATTTTTCGCAGCCGGTATAGCGCCGGTTTCCGCAGTATATGCAGATTCAGCGCCGCATTCCCCGTCCTTACCCGGTCTTCCCAAAACACGATGTCCAGCATCCAATGCAGTTGATTCTCTATCGACCAGCGCCCGCGAATATAGGGGAAGAACTCATCCGCTCCACAATCCCCGCTCGATATATAATACCGATCAGGTTGCACCGTTTCTTTCCCCTTTACCATACGAAACGTCCGGTACTGTATTATCGTCCGCACATCCTGCCATGCACCGCGGTTCTCACGCCGTTCTTTCCGCCCGTAGCCCACTTCCTCTTCCCCGTGCCAGATGTCTTCCGGCAGGTTCCCTATCTCCCGCTCTCCATCCCCTCAAAGCACTCTTTGATATTGTTATACAGCGTCTTTTGGTTCTCTTTCACCGCCAATACGTAATCCGCCGCCCGCGCCAAATCCCGAATGCTTATCTTCGCCATCGTTCCCCTTCCAAGGAATATTGATGGTTTAGTATATCATTTTTTCCTGCTAACGAAAAATAAAACGACTATGCCCTGATATCCGCCGCACCGTGTATGGATTTTTTAAAAAATATTTGTTAGACTGTCTGAATGACTTTTCATATAGCGCTTTTGGTAATATTTTTTGCCCTGCTTACATGTATCGGGGTGTGGGGTATGACGCGCACAAAGACGCTTGGGGACTTTTTCCTGGGCGGGCGCAGGATGGGGCCGTGGGTGTCCGCCTTTGCTTACGGCACGTCTTACTTTTCCGCCGTAATTTTCATCGGGTTCGCCGGAACACAGGGCTGGCTGTTCGGGCTTAACAGCCTGTGGATAGCTGCGGGAAACGCCATTATCGGTTCCATGCTGGCCTGGCTCGTGCTGGCCAAACGGACAAGGCGGCAGACGCAGATTCTGGACGCCATGACGATGCCCGGTTACCTGCAAGAGCGTTACGGCGCCAAACACCTCAAACCGGTGGCCGCGGTCATCGTGTTCCTGTTCCTGCTGCCGTACTCCGCCTCCATTTTCAAAGGGCTCGGACACCTGTTCGAGGCCGTCTTTCATATCCCTTACGATACCGCCCTGATACTGATGATCGCGTTCACCGGTGTCTACCTGATACTTGGCGGCTACTTCGCCGTCGTGGTGATAGACTTTATCCAGGGGCTCCTGATGATAGCGGGCGCGCTCGCTATGGTCTTCATCATCGTCTCGGAAGGCGGGGGCCTGTCCGCGTTCCTCTCAGGCGCGGCGCAAAATTACAACGAACATATACCGCCCGCCGCCCGTCCCGGCTTCTTCACGGTAGCGTCCCTCGTGTTTATGACCAGCTTCGGTACCTGGGGGCTGCCGCAGATGACGCAGAAGTTCTACGCGATAAAGAACGAAAAGGTGATCCCCAAGGCGGTAATCGCCACTACAATTTTCGCCGCGATCATCGGGTTCTCCGCCTACATGGTCGGCAGTTCGGCGCACATCTTCTTCACGCTGGAGTCCGTGCCTCGCGGCGTTGACGGTAAAATCCTGTTCGACCTGATAGTGCCGGCCCTGCTGACGGCCCACCTGCCGGAAACCCTGATGGCCCTGATACTGCTGTTCGTGCTGTCCGCCTCAATGTCCACGCTGTCGTCCCTCGTGATGATTTCTTCCTCGTCCGTGGCGATAGACCTCTACCCGGTAAAAGCCGGCCCCAGTACCGGTAAAGACCGCTCAACCGCGATGATGCGCTTCCTGTCCCTGCTCTTTATTATCGTCTCGTATTTCATCTCGCGCTTCCAGATCAGCATCATCGTGTACCTGATGTCGCTCAGTTGGGGCGCGGTCTCCGGCTCGTTCGCCGCGCCGTACATCTACGGCCTGTACTGGAAGCGGACAAGCAAGGCGGCGGCCTACACGGGCCTCTTGAGCGGTCTGGTAATAGAAATCGCGCTGTTCTTTATCTTGGGGCCATCCAACTCTCCGCTGTCCGCCTCAATAGCGATCATCGCGCCGTTCATCATTGTCCCTATCGTCTCAGCCTTCACCCCCCCGCCTGAAAAATCCCTGCTGTCCAAAGTCTTTTCTTAACCGCAAGGCAGGCAGATTCGGCCTGGAGTTTGCGGGCAGGCCAGCCTGCACCAAACATACGCCAGTGGCTGAGTCATTGTCCTTGCCATTCGCTAAGCGTGAAAGAGAACGGGTTAAGCCTGGAGTTTGCGGAGAAAGCGCGCAGCGCTTGCGTAGCAAACTCCGGAGCTCAACGCGCAGCGTTGAGCCAAACTCCTGTTTTTGTTGTGATTGGTTACCGGAGGCGGGGTTCTAACCATACTGCCAATGGAACATTGGCAGTATGACCGTCCGGTTTTCTATGCGGGAAGTTGTTTATAAGCTCTTAAACATTTCCCTGCCTCTATCGTTCAGCAGGTTTTCGATCTGTGCGTAAGGCAGAACAACTTCAAGCGTACCCATGGAGTGCGGCGCTATTTCGTATGGATTCCAGCAAAAACCGAGTCCTTCACGCGAAATAAAAAAGTTTTGCGGAACCCCTGCCGTATCGTTCAGGAAGCCTGCCGAAGTCAACGGCGCTCCGGGAGCGGCGCGGTACCGCGCGCGTAAATCGTCGTCAATCCGCGCCTGTATATCCTTTTCCGCTCCTTCCGCCAAAATATCGTTTAACGCAACTTTTGAAGAGAGTTTTGTATCGAGCACAAAAAATATTCTTTCGTTTTGGCCGTTGGCGCCGCCTGTATAGTTGTAAATACGGCGCGATATTACAAGAAGCGAAGGGTATACAGCGCCGTCAAAGGTTTCGCTGTATGACCAGTTATACGCCGCGCCGGACGCATCCGCCGCGTCATCTTTTCTCTTTTTGTAATCGCCTGTTACACGGTTATAAACATTCTCCACATATTCCTGACAGGTCTTCCCGCCGTACAGAGTCTGCCGCAAAAGTTTACCATCCGCTTCTTCCAATATGTCAAGCGTATCCATAAAAAATTCCAGCGTCGGACCATTTTCCTTTTTTTCAGGCAGCAGCGGCACAATTTCCGTTTTTGAGTAGGTTATATATTCGGATGATAAATTCTCTCCCATATACCATCCGGTACTGTAAACAGTTGGTGCAGGGCCCGACTCAGATTCCCTGTCCCGCAGACCAGCGCAGGAATTCAATACCAGCGCGGAAAATAAAACGATAGATAAAACAATAAACTTCACTATTCTCTCCTAATAAAATTTTTTAAAGGCTGTATTATAAATAAATTATAAAAACAGCCGTACTATATACAATGTACAGAATAATTATTTTAGATGCAAATGAGTTACGCGGTAGATGTGCGCGTGATAGCTCCGTTATGGATGGTTCAAAACTTC
>JAIRMP010000094.1 GCA_031258615.1 Spirochaetaceae bacterium
AGAAAATCAAATAGCCGGGAATTGTTGTTCTACCGGCTTGTCCAAAACGCTGTCCGGTTACAACCTGTCACATACCAGGAAATTATTAAGAAATAACCTAACCTGTATGATGTAAATACCTAGGTTTTTAAATATACCTGATCACAACCTGTTTTAAGTACCTGTCTTCCAGCGTGGCCGCTATTTTTTTGACGACGTTTCGCCTTATCTCAAGTTCCGCCGGCATTGACGGGTCCTGGTGAAATTCGTTGATCCGTGTGCCGACAAGGAACAGTATCCTGTCGCTGTTTATAAAAAGCTCCGTCATTTTGGCCGCCGGCGATTCGTCACGTATGTCCGTATCTGTTTCCAACAACATTTCCGATACGGCGCCGAGGGTAATGATTCCTTCGCAGACCAAATCCGCTCCCTCCATTAGCGATTCCGGCGGTATGCGGGTTTTGCCGTCCTCGTCTTTAGAATAGCCGCGCGGAGTTTTTACGGTATAAACAATTTTTTTGTTCAGGTGGCGCGCTATGATCTGCGCCGTTGTTCCGCCGGAAATTATTTTTTTGCCTGGAAATCCGGTAAACATTTCCGCCACATCGCCGTCCCTTTCAGGGTTGTACGGGGGGCCGCTGACAACAAGCAGATCACGCGGGCGCCTGAAGTAGGCTGACGCGCAGCTTATGTCATCGCGCGCCCGGCCGTTGTCGCATATATGAGCCCGTTCCACAATGTTCTGTGAAAGACTGCGCGCGCTGATATCCGGCTGCGCGGAAATTGTTTTTTTTACAAAGTCCTTTACATTCGCAATGCCAAAACCGCGCGGGTACTTTCCGTCAGGGCCAAGCCCGGCCTGCGTAACTCCGTCAGAAAAAAATATTATCCTGTCGCCGAAACGCGCGGAAAAATTTGAAATACAGACGGTTTCATTTTTGGGGCCGGTTTTTTTGTTCTTTCTTTCTATCGGAATTTTTTGTTTTTTAAGGCCGAGGATATTTTCATCGCGCGCTATTATAACAGGAGGGCTGTCGTATTCAATTATCTTTACGGAAAAGTCCTTGTCAATATCTATCAGCGTAAAAGCGGCATAACTAAGCGAGCTTTCACTGTTGACAGGAAGTGAATTTACGATCAATTCAGCGGCGCGGCGCGGCGGTATATCGGACAGAACGAATTTAATTATCATCTTCGCTGTCAATGAGGCCAAAACATTTGCCTTGATTCCGCTGCCAAGCCCGTCCGAGAGGGCGGCGATTATGCGCCGGCTCTTCCCGCCGGCTTCGGAAAGAAACACGTCGCCGGAGGAGGCTTCCCCTTCTTTCGGAATATTAAAGTGATCTATTTCAACAAATACACTCCCGGCAAATATGCCGCGGCCTGAAAAAAAATCTGTCATTTCTCCGGCTCTTCTACAGTATGGGATTCGATTATCGAATTCAAAATCGCTTCCGTTTCCGCGGCATTTTCGCCTAGCAAAAACGCGATCTTTTGAACGGCCACCACATTTTTTTCGATGATGTTACGGGCGCGCATGACGGTATTCCTCCTAAGACTGGCAGGCCGCGTAATATCGTCCAGCGTTCCCGCTACGACCTCGCCTCTTTCGATTACATAGGTGGTAAGATGCAGTATCTTTTTACCGACACGTATGTCGTGGTTAAAGCTGTCAGATGTATTGGCTTCCAGTGCCTCTTCAAAGCAGCCGGTAAAGTTGATGAACTTGCCCAGTTTAAGCCCCTTGAACTGATCCGCCAGCTCGTACAGCTCTTCCTCCTCCTTTCCCAGCAGGCGGGCGAAATTCCTGTTACACTCAATAATATTTAAATCTTTGTCGACAATCACAACGCCGCTTGGGGTAGTGTTTATCAGCGCGTTTGCCTTGCGCTGCGCCATATTTCGTAAATACGCTGAACACATTGTCTTTTCGGCGCGTCTGTCGATCAGGGCTTTGGCAAACGATACGCAGTTGTCGTAACCGCACATTGAACAGTTTATACGATCCTTGTCGCTGAATTTTTCAATTGAGGCGAGGGCGCTTCGTATTTCACTGTCTGAATACTGAACTGACGGGACTTCTTTTGCGGTAATTGTTCCCGTGAATTTTATTTTTTCAAAGGCTTTTTCA
Organism: Spirochaetaceae bacterium; assembly: GCA_031258615.1. Lineage (GTDB taxonomy): Bacteria > Spirochaetota > Spirochaetia > Treponematales > Breznakiellaceae > JAIRMY01. The sequence continues at coordinate 2,111 of JAIRMP010000094.1, forward strand.
TCATCTAAACGATTCTCCGTTAAATGATTTTCCGCGTCTTTTGCGTACGATAAAAGTTTTTCCGTCCTTACGATGTCGGAGGCTTCCCGCAGAGTACCATCCCCGTTTACGCAGCCGCCCTGACAGGCAAGCATCTGCGCGAACAACGGGTACTTAAAATTTGCCGTGTCCGGTTTTTCTTTAAGAAAATCGGCGATGTTGTTGATCCCGGAAATGCTTAAAAAAGAAACATCCGCTATTCCGTTTTCCCGCAGGTAGTTGTCTATGCCGCCAAACATTCCTCCCTCAAGCGGGTACAAAACGCCTTTTGCCGCGTTGTGCGGGACAAATTTTTCGCCTTCCGAATCTTCTATTTCTTCGGGGACAATGTTTTCTTGATCAAACCACTGGCGAAGCTCGTTAAAGGTAAGCGCGGCGTTTATCTCCTTCATCTGATCCGCTTCACGTTTTTTTGCGGCGCATGGGCCGGCAAATACTACGGAAATATTTTTGCCGTACAGTTTTCGGAGCATTACGGCGTGGGCAAGCAGCGGTGAGGCCCTGTCGTTAAGGTACTGCGCAAAGGATGGCGCGTAACGTTTTATGTACAGCACAACGGCGGAACAGACGGACGACAAAAAAAGTTTTTGTCCGGAGCTTTTATCATGCGCGTTTTTTATACTGACCGCTATATCGCGTGAAATTAGCTCCGCGCCTATCGCGGTTTCGGAGACGGCATAAAAGCCCAAGGTTTTTAAGGCCGCGATAAGCTGTCCGGGTTTTGCGCCGCAAAATTCGGAAACAAAGGACGACGCCAAAGAAACTACCACCCTGCCGCCCTGTTTTATCAGCTTTTTCGCGTTTTCTATGTCTGGCCGTACGCGCCGCGCCGTTTTTGGACAGCATTTTATGCAGTTTCCGCAGAGAACGCACATCTTCTGTACTATATCCGCATGGTTATTCTTAAAGCGTATCGCTTTTACAGGACATTTGCTTATGCATTTGTAGCAGTACTGACATTCCGCGTGTTCTGTAAAAATTATATGCTGCATAAAAACCTCCTGCCTGTTCTTCCATCCGCAGTTTCGGGAACCGGGTTAAAATCCGGCACAAACCGCTTTGCGGTTTGCCGCTGTGCGGTTGTGCCTGTGGCACAACCCACACGCGGTACAAGCGCAAGGGATTGTAGGGGCGCGAAGCGTCCTTTGCGAAGCAAAGGATGGAGCGATAGCGGAACCCCGAAAAGCCCGACCCCGAAAATAACTGCGTAGCAGTTATTTTCGGGGATGCGCCCAAAAAATCATCCTGGGTCACCGCGAAATTGAGGGACAACCAGACAGCCCCCCCCTCCCCCCGTTACTGCCGGTGAAAGACCCATAAAACCAGTAAGGCCGCGTTTCAACGCGGCTTTACCGTTCTCATAACCCCTCACTGCACATCAATCGGGTTGGGGAAGCTCGTCTGGGTGGCCAGCCCGGTCGCGGAGACGATTTCCGTGGAGCGCTCGCCGAAAGCGTCGCCGTAATGGAAATAAGCGGTTTGCACCTTGACGAAGCGGATGGACGGGATGCCTGCGGGGCTGCCGTCAGCGCGGCGCAGGCTGCCCAGGTTTACGATGCAGGTCTGCTTGTCCTTGCTGTTATAAATATCTACATAGCCCCCGGACCAGAGGTGCGGGTAGACGCCGGGGTTAATCTTTCCGCCGCCGCCGTCCCTGAGGAGTGTGCCGGTGTAGGTAACCCAGTCATCGGGAACCTTGAAGGGAGGATAACCGAGTGAGGGAGGAGCAATGTCGCTGCCACTGGGCCAGCCGCCGGGAATGATTCCAGCGCGGCCCCGGCTGTCCACCCAGCAAATGGTGCGGATGATCTGGCCGTATTCGTTTGGCGGACCTGCGTCTCCGGCCTTGAAATAGGTGATGGCGTAGCGGCGGCGGATGCTGCTTTTATACGTGTTGTCGTCATCATCGCTGCCGTAGGCCTCGTACCACATCTCATCTGGGAAGCCGTTCCCGTTCTCGTCCGCCTGCGCCCAGACAATGCCCGGCTCCTGCCAGGTTTCAAAGCCGTTTCCCACGATGCTCACGCTGGAGCGGTTCTGACCGGCATCCCATGCCTCGTAGCCCAGAGCCGCGCCCAGGGACCAGCCGTAGCCTGTGCCGCGCTCGGTGAACTGTCCGGGCGCGAAATCTTTCAGGGGCCAGGCGGGCGCCGGGCGGTAGCCGCTGAAAAAAAGGCTTGACAGCTATTTACAGATAAGTTTAAACTAACTTAGTTGTGGTTATACTGGCATGAGGGCGCGGCACGCTGGGAGAGCGGCACAATGAAGAAGGGGCGCTGGAGCGATATATTCAGCGCGATTATACCGTAGACCGTATACAATGCCATAGAGCGAGGTAGAAATATGAAAAAAGGTAATTTTAGAAAAACGGTTTTGGCGTTGGCGTTAGCTTCGCTGGCGGCGGCGCTCCCGACCGCGGTCGTGTCCGTCTTTGCGGGGTGCGAGACGGCGCTGAATGAGGGGGGGGGGGGGAATTGAGGATACCAAACCGGATGAGAAGGACAAACGGGTAAACGATACCGATCTGACAGCCAAAGTTCCCATGCCGGTCGCGGGCAGAGAGCCGAAGACGGATTTTTCCTTAAACCAGTATAGGGGGGCGGTCAGTTGGACTCCGGATCTGCCCGACAGCGGCCTCTTCGAGATAGATACGGTTTACGAGGCGCGGGTAACGCTGACCGCCGCTCCCGGATGGACTCTTTACGATGTCTCCGCCTTTACCCATGAGGATGCGGATGAGGTGGACTACACGCCGGGCAGCGCCTCCGTAACCATCAAGTTCCCGGCTACAGAAACATCAATACCGGATACGGTAAACGATACCGATCTGACAGCCAAAGTTCCCAAGCCGGTCGCGGGCGGAACGGCGACGACGTATTTTTCCTCGGACCAGAACCAGTATACGGGGGCGGTCAGTTGGTCTCCGGCTCTGTCCGGTAGCGGATGTTTTAAGGGAACTACGGTTTACCAGGCGCTGGTAACGCTGACCGCCGCTCCCGGATGGACCTTTTACGGCGTCTCCGCCTTTACCCACCAGGATGCGACGGGCGCGGTGAACTTCACGCAGACCGACGCTTTCACCGCCACCGTAACCATCACCTTCCCGGCTACGGACATACTGGTGATTGAATCCCCCGGGGACATTGCCCCTACACTTGGCGACGATCCCGGCGGAGCGACGACGGGTACTGCGGTTCCCCTGAAGGTAAAGCTTTCTCTGCCGGGTAATTGGACGGCAATTCTTGGCGCGATACAGCAGGCGGGCAAATATGTCTCGCTGGACCTGTCCGGCTGCGCGATGACGAACGGGGGGACTTTTGATCCTGTCGAGAGTATCGATACCGGCAAAAACAAAATCGTGTCCCTGGTACTGCCTGACGCGGCAACGCGCATTGTGGAAGGGTTTGGTCGGGGTAGTACGGTGGAGGATGACCGGATACCCTTCAGGCACTTTTCCGCTCTTGAGAACGTCAGCGGCCTGAATATAGAACGCATCGGCGAGTGCGCTTTCTGGTATGTTATCACCCTGAAAACAGCGGACTTTCCGAAGGCAACAAGCATAGGCGTGGCGGGATTCTGCGATTGCAAAGCCCTGACCACGGTAAACCTCCCGAAGCTGAGAAAGATAGAAGGCGGGACCTTCATCGACACTAAGCTGAAAACGGCCGACTTTCCGGAGTTAACAGATATGGATCTTGATGCGGGGCTGTTTGCTTTCTGGAATTGCGGCTTGTTGGAAACAATATCCTTCCCGAAACTGACAGGCAAAACAATGGGCCTTGATATGTTCATATCTTCCGGGGATAACCTGAGAAGCGTAACGATAGGCGCGAACTGTGATTTTAGCCATACCCACGGCAGTGGTTATTTTCCGGGCTTTGTAAATAAGTACGACACATCCGGCAAGGCGGCCGGAACCTACACAAGATCGGGTAGCACATGGACCAAACAAAACTGAAGTTTTGAAAGAAGTCCAAATATAATAGGAGATATAAAGAATGAAAAAAAAAATGTTTGGGTCTATCATGGCGGCGGCGCTCGCGTTTGCGCTCGCGGCAGGGTTTGGCTTTACGGGGTGCGACCAGTTGGAGGCGCCCGATTTGAACACGGAGGCGGAGGGCGGCAGTCAGAAGCCGAAGCAGGGAACGGACGCCGGAACGGATGAGAAGGACAAAGAGGTAAACGACAACGGAACGGACGCGCCGGAGGCGGAGGGCGGCAGTCAGAAGCCGAAGCTGGTAACCGATATCGACCTCACGGAGAAGATTTCCGTGCCGGCCGCGGGCGGAACGGCGACGGGCTCCTTTTCCTCGGACCAGTATACGGGGGTGGTCAGTTGGTCTCCGGCTCTGTCCGGCGGCCGCTTCGCGGCCACGACGGATTACGCGGCGAATGTTACGCTGACCGCCGAACCGGGCTACACCTTTAGCGGCGTCCGCACCCTTATCCACAGGGACGCAAAAATCGGCGGAATGCAATACACGCCGGGGAGCAGCGCCGTAACCATCGCCTTCCCAACTACTCTGGCGGGGCCTTCCCCTGTAACGTCCACCAACCTAACTCATCACGTTCCCGCGCCGGTAGCGGGCATAACGGCGCCGCAGGACTTTTTCTCGTACCAGTATTGGGGGACGGTGGAATGGTACACGGACGAGAGAGTGCGGCACACGGGACCTTTCGCGGCCAGCACCGCATACATGGCGGAAGTTACGCTATATCCTGAATACGGCTGGACCTTGACCGGCGCGTCCGGCTGGACCCACTCAGACGCATTGCACGGCGGAGTGCAAGACATAGGCAACATCGTAACCATCAACTTCCCGGCTACTTCATACCTGGCCACAATACGGTATGAACCCGTGCCGCTCAGCAACGGCCCCCAACTGTTGGACAGCGCCATGGACGAATACTACTTTTATTACATCTTTTTGCTCGGCCATATAAACCATATGCCCCTCACGTCCCGGACAGCGGTCGTCTTTGACGGCGTAACGCCTGTTACCATAGAATACTCCAACCAAAACATTACCGAAACTTCAATAGGGAATTCTGTTTCAACCGCACAGGAATACAGCGTTACCAAAAGCAGCTCTTACACTTTAGGATGGTCATTCTCGTGGGGACTGAACGACCATTATATGGAAGGCGCGGTCTACCCTTTCGTAATGTCTTATGGGCTGGAAACGGAAATTACAACCAGCACAGACATAATGGAGGGCCGGTCAATCGCAAACACCTATGAGACGCTTCGTACAGAGTCAATCGGACACACCGATACGATTAGCTTTACCGTTGGGGAGCATGGCGAGCCGCCGGGAAAATACCGTTTTTCGCGGTTCGCCACCTGCGATGTCTATGCCGTAATAGTGACGAACCATACCTATATAACACAGGAAGCGTATCTCTCGTACTCTGCCCGTAAAAATTCTGATGAAAATTCGCACTGGAAAATCGACTACGACCCCGATTTGAACGGTACTTTCGGTAAAACGGCTCTCGGCGATTTGCTGAAAGCTCCGGGAAACTCTGTCTATTTTTCGACGCCGGTAAAGTCCCTCAATGATATGTCCGCCCTTGCGAGGGCCGCCACGCCTGAGGCGGACATGCTGTCAGATAGTTACGAGACAAGCGTAACGGTAACGCTGAGCTGCGCAACCGAGGATGCCTCCATCTACTACACCACGGACGGCAGCCGGCCCAGGGCAGAGAACGGCAGGCTCTACACCGGCGCCATTACCTTAAGCACGTCATGTACGCTGAAAGCCAGCGCCATAGCCGACGGCGTCTTCTATAGCGATGTAATGGAAGTATCCTATACCGTCAAGCCGTTTGTGCTGCAAACCGGATGGAAATATTTCGTTCTTACCGGGACTTCGCTAAGAGTTGATAGCGGGCAACCGGTGGAAGAGAGGGTAAACCTTAAGAACGACTATCCGTCCTTTAGAAACTTTGATCTGGCGAAACTGAAGGCGGCAGGATACAAATACATTAAGCTGAGCGGATATTTTCAGGCATGGCCCCTAGACGATAGTTATATTGGGCTTACAATCACGGCGACGGGGACGGGGACGAATAGCGGTCGTGTATTGTTCCAAAACTTGAATTATGACCCTGATGGGTCGGAGTGGCATACGTTGGATATTCCTAAAACGTGGATACCGATTGAATGGTTTGGGACGGAGTTTAAGCTTACCTTTTCTTCCGATGGGCTTGATCCATGGAACAGGTGGTCGCTCGGCTATAGGGAGGTAATATTCGAGGCCAGCACCAAGAATTCTGATTAAGGAACACCGGTTGTCAAGCCAAAATAGAAATGTCCCCTTATTTAGCCAAAGGGGACATTTTTATCTTGTTAGCAAGGGGACATTATCATGTTGGTTCAACAGTATGTAGTGCCTAACCCCTCTCTTTTTGTATCCCTTTTCCCCCTAAAATATTACGCAGCCGCAGACGATTTTTTCCCGCACACTGCAGCCGGAGGCAAATCCGTTCTGGAATTAGGCAATTCTGATACGGAATTGGGCAAATCCGCCCTGAACGGGGGCAATTCCATCTCAAAATTAGGCAATTTTGCTTCAAACGGGGCAATTCCGCCCCTCATAAAAACAAGGAGAAACCATAATGTCAACCACAAGAGACTGGCTCCCTACCACACGGGAAGGCATACTGGCAATGGCTGACGACTGGATTTCAGTATGTCCCACGAGGCAAACCGGCTGGAACATCCCCGCTCCGGCCTTAACGGAACTTACCACCCTCAGGGGAATCGCCGCCGCCATCGCCACCGCCGTCATCCGTCGCCGCCCCTACCGGCCCGGCAGGAGTCTCCGGCGCTATGCTGCCTCTGTAGCCGGTAACGCTTACCAAGACCCGTATATAGCGGCTCTGATCACCGAATGCCAGTTTATAGGCCGTGTTTACCTCTCCGTCTATATTTTCCCACTCGGCGTCTTCCTCCGCAGTCTTTCCCTGCCATTGATACTGTTTTTCCAGCGGATCGACCGCCGCCGCCTGCCCCTCGCCGGGTGTAAAGACCGCCGCCAACTCTTCGCCCACATTGGGCATCCCGTTTATCGTTACCGTGCCT
>JAIRMP010000170.1 GCA_031258615.1 Spirochaetaceae bacterium
CGATGATAATGGTACAAAAATTAACCCAGGCTGCCGCCCTATTGAAACAAGGTGAAAATTGTTCTAAGATATTATTGATGAAGGGGAAACGAAGTTTCCCACGAACATGGAAAGACCCCCTCTTGTCGTTTGATATTTTAATAATTTTATTGTAACGCAAGCCGTAAGGTTTTTCTGCCAGTTCATCTTTTTAGCTTAAGAACTTGCGACTCACAAGTATTTTAATTAACCGTAATATATTTTGAATACAGGAAATAGTATGATTATCAGCGTAAGCAGGAGAACAGACATACCTGCGTACTACCCGGATTGGTTTATTAACAGGATAAGGGACGGCTGTGTTTATGTACGAAACCCGGTGAACATACATCAAATCAGCAAAATTAACCTCAATCCAAATGTTGTTGATTGCATTGTTTTTTGGAGTAAAAATCCAAAACTGATGGTTGACAAACTTCGGTACATAAAAGAATATGCCTATTATTTTCAATTTACCCTTAACCCATACGACAGGGATGTTGAGGTAAAACTTCCCTGTAAAGGTGAAATACTTGAAACATTCAAAAAATTATCTGATACAATTGGTCCGCAAAAGGTTATCTGGCGGTATGATCCTGTCCTGCTAAACGGAAAATATACTGTTTCGTACCATATAGATAAATTTTATGAATTCGCCGGTAAACTTAAAGGGTATACAGGGAAGGTAACATTCAGTTTTATTGATTTTTATAAAAGAATTGCAGAAAATATCAAATCAATTGGCGTTTATGAAACAAGCATTGAAGAAAAGAATATTATTGCTGATAATTTTTCACGGGCTGCCAAAGAAAACAACCTTGTTATAGACACCTGCGCGGAAGGTATTGATCTGTCAAAGTACGGTATAGCACATGCCAGGTGTATTGATGACAGGTTAATTGCAAAAATAACAGGTTTTAATTTTATTGCAGATAAAGATAAGTCCCAGCGGCCTGAATGCGGCTGTGTTGGAAGTGTTGATATTGGTGAATATAATTCTTGTCCAAATGGTTGTGTTTACTGTTATGCAAATTGTAGTCAAAATATTGTTATAAATAATTGTAATAAGCATAACCCGGTATCACCTTTGCTGGTTGGAGAAATTAATAACAATGATATTGTCAACGAAAAAAAAGTATTAGACAAAACATTGCAAAAAGGACTCTTTTGAGGACAGCTTTTCATAATTCATGCCGGCAACGCCGCTAAAGCGTTCCGGGCGGCCAAACCGCAGCATACAGCCGGAATGTGCAATGGCGCTAAAATGTTAAAAGATAATGGAACATCAGAGAATTTACTGGATCGGATTGCCAAAATATCATTATTTTGATAACATTGTGTCGTAAAAACCATTGGAGTATAATATGCCGGCTATAAGAAAAAATACTGATTTAAGAAATACATACAGTGAAATATCTGAATTTTGCCATCAATATGGGAAACTGTGCAGTTACTTGTGAATACGGAATTCTCACATCCGGGCGGAAAGCAAACAAAAAGGAGTATGAAGCTGTGAAATTTGGAAAAAACACGGAATTTGACAGAGACTTTTATCAGAAAAACCTGATGGGTCCCAGCGCGGTCAGGCTGATTGAGGAATTTGCCGGACGTTTGCCACTGATCCACGATATGCGGGTATTGGACCTGGGATGCGGAACAGGGCTTACCTCTATCTTTCTGGTAAAAGAGTTTGGCGTACAGGTGTTTGCGGTAGATTTGTGGATTGCCGCCGCCGAAAATTATGAGCGTATCCGCCAATTCGATCTGGAGGACAAAATCATCCCGATTCATGCCAATGCCCATGATTTGCCATTTTCGGAAGGTTATTTTAACGCCATAATTAGTATCGACGCCTATTATTATTTTGGTACGGGTGAAGATTTTCTCGACCGCCGCATGGCGCCGCTTCTTGCAAAAGATGGGTTTATAGCGGTTGCAATGCCGGGTTTGCAGAAGGAGTTTGGTGAAAATGTGCCGGAAGCTATTAAGCCATTTTGGACAGACGAAGTATGTGAAACCTTTCATGACAAAAACTGGTGGAAGTCCTTGTGGGAAAAGTCAACGAAAACGACCGTAAAGGACTGCTTCTCTCTCCGCTGCCACAAAACCGCCTGGGAAGACTGGCTTGAATGTGATAATCCATACGCAAAAGGCGATGTCAAGATGATGGAAGCCGAACAGGGCAAGTATTTTGATACGCTTGCCCTTATTGCCGGATTAAAAGAAAAATCTATTGAGGTCAGGAAATAGGCATGTATCTCAATACAATGTTCCGTTGAGTAAAGACCGGAAGCCATATACATCCAATAAATTTGATTGGGCTGCTTGTGTGAAATATTCAAGGCGGTGTAGGATGTAGGCAATGGCGCGTTTGTGTGGCAGGCTGCCGCTTGCCTTGTTTTTTGTATGCGGTATGTCCGCTTTTTCCATTGAATGGCCGTCTGACGAGGCGGTGATGGTAAGCAATTTCGGCAAAAGCGACGGAGTATCTCCGATGCTCGGTGATACGTTCCGGTCGGAGGGGCCGCTGACCGCGATCGAAAAAGGCGAAATAATCTACAGCCGGGACGTAACCGCGCCGGCTTCGCGCTTCCCGTCTCCGCTGGGAAATATGGTTGTGGTGGATCACGGCGACGGGCTCATCAGTATATACAGCCGCGCCGCGCATTTGCAGCCAAAGCCTGAAAACCTGATAGACGCCGGCACGGGTATCGCCGTGTCGGGGATGTCAGGCTGGAGCAAAACGGAGGGCTTCTACCTGTCCATCTTTGACAGAAAGGAACGCCGCTGGGTAAACCCTTCGCTGATAATATCCGCCATACCGGATACAAGATCGCCGGTGATCCGGTCAGTTAAACTAAAGAATAGCGCGAATCAAATAATAGACCTTGCCGCAACCCGCGCGGTGCGGCAGGGCGCGTACACAATCCTTGTCCACGCGGACGTGCCGCGCATAAAAACGTCGGAACCGCCGCTCATGCCGCTGCGCATAATCTGTTCCGTAAACGGGATAGAGGCAGGCGACCTTGCCTTCGAAACATTTTCAGCCCGTGACGGCGCTCTGATGATGTTCAGGAATGGCCTTGTACCGACATCCCAAATCTATACGTACAATCCCGCCGTAGAAGCGGGCGAGGTATTTTTTAACAGGGGTCAGGTTACGCTGGAAATCATAGTCCAGAGCAGCATGGCGCTCGACACATCCGCCGCGTCTGCCGCAGGAGTCCCGGATTCCCGCAGCGCCGTTTACCGTCTCATCGTTGAATAGAGTCCCCAGGGCGGGCGCTGAGGCTGCAAGATGTTTAACCGCCGGTAAAGGATTTTTTGTTGCCCGACAGTCCGGCTTCGTCAAGGAGGCGGGTCAGAAGGACATCGTAGACGGGCCGGGACGAGATAAGTTCGGCGGTAACGAAGGAACAGAGCGAAACAAGGACAAGGCTTGCCAGGTGGTTGTAGTTTGCCGTCATTTCCAGAACGAGCACGATGCCTGTAACCGGCGCCTTGACAACGGCGGAAAACATTGCCGCCATGCCCAGTATCATAAAGTTAAGCTGATAATCCATGCCGACAAACCCCGCCTCCGTCAGTATCCTGCCAAAAATGTCGCCGGCAAGTGCGCCGCAGGTGATGAACGGCAGGAATATGCCGCCTGACGCGCCGGAGCCGGCGCAAAAGGACGAGTACAGCAGGTTTACAAACAGTATCACCAGCAACAAATTTATAGACCGGTTGGTAACGGAAAGCGAATCGATCAGCGGGTGCCCGCCGCCCGTCACATCGTACAGGTGAAAACTGAGCGGAATAGAGAGCAGCACGGGAATCATCGGACGGAGAAGAACCGGTACGCGAAGCAATTTGAAAAAATCCTGCGACAGGTACAGCGCCCGTTTGAACAGATCGCCTAGAAGCGCGCAGATGATACCCAAAAGTATTATCCACATGAAAAAGCGCGTCGGCATCACGGTGAGTGAACGAAAATGATAGACAGGCTTTAGGCCGAAAAAGTGCCCGGCGACAATATCGCCCGCCATCGAAGCGCCCATCGCGCAGGCTATGGACAGCGGCGTGATCGTTACCCGCATCTCTTCCAGCATGAAAAGAACGCCGGCAAGCGGCGCGGAAAACGCCGCGGACAGGCCGGCTGCCGTCGAGGATGCGAGCAGCGTATTACGTTCCCGCTGGGGGCGCTTGAATATTTGCAGAATAGCGATCCCCGTGTAGGCGGCAAGCATCACGGAGGGCCCCTCCCACCCGAATGAAAGCCCCACTGAGATAGCGAGAAAGCTGGCTACCCACTTGAGCGGCAGTTCCGTTTTCCAGTCGGCCTTTAAGAACCCCTGTATCACTCCCTTTATCTGTGAAACGCCGCCGCCTGACACCATGGGTCGAACAACGTTAGCGAGCCCAAGCAGAAGTCCGGCAAGCGCGAGGCTTACCACCAGTAACACGGTATACCTTACAGGCATGGAGGGGAGCGCCTGGTATATCGCCAGCCGTAGCTTATCGGTACGATTCAGGGCAAGCCTGAAGAGGACGATTACAAAGCCCGTTGAGCATCCTATCACGACGCTTTCGATTATTACCGCAAGGCGTGAGCCGTACCACTCACGCATGATGCCTTCAATCTGATTCTCTTGTTCCTGTTTCATCTTTTTGATTTTTTTTTGAAAATTTTAGAAAATCTATCGCGGCGCTTACCGAAAGGCCCGCAGTATTCTGCCTTGTTTTCAAATTTCGCAGTGTTACCTGTCCGTCCGGCGCGCCGGACGGCGGAATAAGCGCCCAGCGTATGCCCTGCTTTTCCGCCTGCGCAAACTGCACGCTCTGTTTTTTCGCCTCAAGGAATACCAGCGTGGGGATACCCTCGGCGCGGAACCGCTGCGCTATCCGCTGATATAGGCCGCCCCGCTCCCCGTCAACGCATATTACGGCAAGCTCCGCGTAAGTTTCCCGCGCCGCCGTCCTTCCGTCCGTCTGTAACGCGGCAATCAGCCGGTCAAGGCCGATAGACGAGCCCACCCCGCTCAGCGATTCCCTGGTGTACAGGCCGCTGAGGTTGTCATAGCGCCCGCCGGAACAGACGGAGCCTATGGACGGCATGTCGTCCAGCAGCGTTTCAAAAACGATACCCGTGTAGTAATCCAGACCTCGGGTTATCGCCGGGTCGATCACGAAGGTATCGGCGATTTCCGCCTCGATCATGAAGCCGCGTAGCGCGCGCAGCCGCTGTGAATCGGGGTTGTCCCCGCCTGAAGCCGCCGTCATCGCGTCCAGCGTTTCGTCCCAGCCGCCCGTTGTTTCCACATAGCGAAGGATCGCGTCCGCCCGTTCCCCGTCAAGCTCCCCGGATAGTAGCGTTACCACCCCGTCCCTGCCTATTTTGGCAAGTTTATCGACGGCGCGCAGAACCTCTACCGACTTGGCGGCGGCGTCCATCCTCTGTAAGAAGCGGTTAAAGAGCCCCCGGTGATTCAGGCGTATCGTAACGCGGCCCGCGCCCGCCGCCGCGAGCGCTTCCTTCATGATCAGCAGTATTTCAAAGTCAGCCGCCGCGCTGTTCGTCCCTATGCAGTCAAAATCGCACTGGGTGAACTCACGGTAGCGTCCCCGCTGCGTATTCTCACCGCGCCATACCTTAGCGATATGGTAACGTCTGAACGGGAACGTGAGATCGGAGCGGTGTTCCGTGGCAAAGCGGGCGAAAGGCACGGTAAGGTCGAAGCGCAACGCGACATCCCGCCCGCCTGAGTCGTTAAAGCGGTACACCTGCTTTTCCGTCTCGCCGCCGCCCTTACCCAGCAGGATTTCGGCATACTCAAGCGCTGGCGTGTCTATAGGCGCAAACCCGAACGCGCGGAAAACCGCCTCCACGCGCTCGGCAATACCGCGCCGTTCTATCTCGGCAGCCGGTAAAAAGTCCCTAAAACCCTTCAAAACCCGAGGTTCAATCAGAGATGCCATCCGATTAGTCTATTCTGAAACTCCGCCCCCGCGCAATAGCGCAGGTGGGGTTCCTGGCAGTTTGTTGCGCCTCCGCATAAAGCTCAGGCGGTTCAGATTCGATTTTCATTTGGTATCTTCACTTTCTTCGATTATAATAATTTCTACTGGTTTTCCCAGCTTTTTTGCATTATCAATGACATACTTTGTCCCTGTGCTTTTGCCGTTCCAGAAAGCGATGATTTTGTCGGCTTCATGTATAATAACATCGTTTCTCCGCAATGCGGCCCACCTGCCGTCCTTGTTGTAGTCGGGTCTGTGGACAATAATCTCAATATGATTTTCCACAGCCCATTCCCAGGCCAGGGTATCTATTCCTTTCGCCCCACCGCTGATTATACAATCAGGTTTTTCCCTGATATAATGATCCAGGTTGATCTTGGTTATGGCCCTGCTTCCAATAATTGCCAGCTTCATACTATAGCTTTTCTCCGCTTTGCAACTATATACCATTTCAGCAATCAAATATACATCCTGTAAATCTGCCCTATGCAACAGCAATTTTGCCTTTATGAGGCGGGTAGGCCGCGGCAGCTTCGTTGCGGGCCCCTCGCCGCAGCCGTCTTTGGCATACCGCTGTGAGTTGTGCCGCCGGCGCAACCCACACGCAGTGTCCGCGGGCAAAGTCTACCGCGGAGAAATGCGGCACAAACCGCGTAGCGGTACGATTAAGCCGTATAGCAAGCAATCCGTGCCGCCTGCCACCGGCGTTATCAGAATAACCGGCGCCATATACAGTCCTGTTAGACGCAGTGCCGCATACCCTATAATTTATTTATTATTCCATTTTCCATTTTTACTCTTTTATAATTCTCCATTAATTCCCGCCTGATATTTCTGCCGATTATAACATTGTAATTTTCTATAAAAGTATTATATATTATTTTGTTTTTAAATGGTATTAATACAGTTTCCATAATACAGGGTAATTCTCTCATCGTTTCTTCAATTGAAGCTGTTATGCCGGTTATACCATACCATTTGTTGTTTTCTTCGTCACACAATACACAATGCTTTTTCAATTGTTTTAAAGCAATAAATGTACTCTTAACATATCTTTTCCACGAGAGTAACAATTCTCTATCTTCACCGGTAATTTTATTTGCATTAACAAATTCGTCAATAATAGATGTATCCAAAAATAATTTCTTTGAAATTTTTAGTCCTGTATTAATATTCATTCCAACAGGCGTATTCGGATGATTAAATTCAGCATCAATTTTATACACATCATTTACGAATGCCAGCAGACCCAGCCAATTTTTCCAAAACAATTTTCTCTCTTCAACTGTTAGTACCATACCATATTCCTTCCATTACACTCTAACATATTAACGTTCTTTTGTCAATATTCATGTCGTTAAATGTTGTTAAATAAATAAATCGCAAAACCGCAAAAAACGGCGGGATTTTTTAAAAACCATAATGAACCCCCCGGACGCGCCGGGCAGCTTTCGGGCCGTCCCTGCGGGCCGCCCCAGCCCTCTCGTGAACAACGGGTGGAGTTTGCGCAAGCAAGCCGTAGGCTTGTGGCACAAACTCCTGTGGCAACCGCTAGGCGGTTGCCCACTGTACTTATTTCGACTATTGCGTTATACTTTAGATGTGGCAGATAAGAAATACCCCTTTAAAATCAAACAAAAAGTGGTCTACCCGAGCCAGGGAGTCGGCGTCATAACGTCCATAGTCGAACGGGATCTCAACGGTCAAAAGGTACCGTACTTTGTTATTTACCTTGAGGTAACGGATATGACGATCATGGCGCCGGTGGACAAGATAGAAGAGCTTGGCATACGGGCCATTGTGCCGCCAGGGGAGGCACAGGAAGCGCTCGAATTCATCGGACAAACATTCGAACCCAATACTTCGGACTGGAAACTGCGTTACCAGATGAATATGGACCTGTTGAAAAAAGGTACGATTATGGATATTGCGTCCATTGTGCGCTCGCTTTACCACAGAAGCAAGGTAAAAGAGCTTCCGATAATGGAGCGCAAACTGTACGAATCCGCAAAAAAGCTGTTTGAGGACGAACTGGCTTTTGCGTTGAAAAAAACCAAAGATGAAATCGAAACTTTGATTCACAAACGGCTTGAAAACAAGTAGCCCGTTTTGTTATGGATACCAGCATTGCCGCCGTGATTACCGCCGCGGGCGCCTCTACGCGGATGGGTGGGGTAAAGAAAGAGTACCTTACCCTGCCGGAAACCCCCGGCCCCGCCGGCGGCGCGGGTGAAACGGGCGCTGAGCCTTTGACCGTGCTTGGCGCGGCGGTTAGCGCCTTTGCCGCCTGCTCCCGTATAGGCCTGATCATAGTTACCGTGCCTCCCAATGCGGACAACGGCGAGTACGCCGCCCGCCGGGCGTTGCCGGAACGCCTGATGCGGCAGGATGTCCCCGCCATATTTTTTGCGCCGGGCGGGAGTTCACGGCGCGTCTCCGTCCACCATGCCTTGTCCACGCTGGCCGGCTTCAAACCGGATTATGTTCTGATCCATGACGGCGCGCGCCCCTGGGTAACACCTTCGTTGATCGACCGTGTAATTGACGCCGTCCTACTGCATGACGCCGTGCTGCCCGCTATGCCGCTGTTGGAAACGCCCAAGGAGATTGAGGGCGGCTTTGTCAGCAGGCATCTGAAACGTTCATCCGTCGTTCTGGCCCAGACGCCGCAGGGATTCGCGTTCCCCCCACTTCTTGCCGCCCACGAGAAGGCGGCCTGGCGGGAACTGGCCGAATCGGTTGAATATACGGACGACACCCAAATCTGGGGCGAATTTGTGGGGCCTGTCACGGTGATCAACGGCGACGCGGGCAACCGCAAAATTACCTTTCCCGAAGACCTGAATACGTGATACCACGGGCTCGTGGATTAACGCTGATTTGCGTAGTTAGCGGGCCTTTTTAAAAAATCCCGGTCAGAAAGAACAAGTATTACAACGAATCTATCCGCGCATACAAAGCGCCCCGGCCAAAGCTCCCGTTGAGCAGCATTGCAAACGCGGGAAGGTTGACAAACCAAAGAAATGATTGTACATTTGAATATATGTTCAACTGATGAAGGAGTGTTTATGGACGAGATGGATTTCTGCGAAAGCACCGTGATACACGAAGATGTGGTCGCCGGTGTGAGACAACGGATGCCGGAGGAGGAGACGATGCTCGATCTGGCGGACCTGTTCAAGATGTTTGCCGATTCTACCCGCGTAAAGATAATCTGCGCGCTGCTGGAGGCGGAGATGTGCGTCTGCGATATTTCCGCGCTGCTTGGTATGACAAAGTCGTCAATATCGCATCAATTGCGCCTGCTGCGGCAGACAAAACTGGTGAAAAACAGGCGGGAAGGTAAAATCGTTTACTACTCGCTGGACGATGAGCACGTAAGGGACATTCTTGACAAGGGGCTCTCGCACGTCCGCGAGTAGGGGGAAGTTATGAAAAACACGGTGAATAAAAAATTCGCGGCAAAGGCGGCGGTTTTCTCCGCCGCGAAAGAAGCTTGCGGCTGCGGTCATTGCGCCCATGTTCATGATGCGGTAAGCGCTGACGGCGGTGAACAGAACGGCGGCAAAACATTTTTCAGGGCGCGTATGGCCGCCGGTTCCGTTTTTTTTGCGCTGGCTCTCGCGCTGGAGGCAAATATTTTTGGTATAAACCTGCCGGGCGGCCTGTTTTCGCCGGTTCTTATCGCCTGCCTTGCCGGCTACATACTGATAGGAGCGGACGTCGTCCTCCGTTCGGCAAGAAATATCAGCCGAGGACAGGTGTTTGACGAGAATTTCTTGATGACGATAGCGACCTTCGGCGCGTTTGCGATAGGCGAGTACCCGGAGGCGGTCGCCGTGATGCTGTTCTACCAGGTGGGCGAGGCTTTTCAGGACAGTGCCGTGCGCCGTTCCCGCTCTTCGATAGCGGCGCTGATGGACATACGCCCGGATTACGCGAATCTAAAGGAGGAAGACGGCGGGATTCGCGTTGTTTCGCCGAATGACGTCGCCGTCGGCAGCCTGATAATCGTCAAGCCGGGCGAAAAGACGCCGCTGGACGGCGTTGTCGTGGAGGGGGAGTCCTCCATCGACACGTCCGCGCTGACGGGCGAAAGCGCGCCGCGCGATGTGGCGCCGGGAAGCGAGGTTCTCTCCGGCACGATCAACAAGGGCGGCCTCCTCTCTATCCGGGTAACAAAGAGCGCAGGCGAATCGACAGTCGCCAAGATTCTCAACATGGTGCAGAACGCGGCGCAAAAAAAATCAAGGGTAGAGCGTTTTATAACCCGTTTTGCCCGTTACTACACGCCTGTCGTTGTTACCTGCGCGCTGCTGCTCGCGCTGATTCCGCCGCTCGTTTCAGGCGGCACGGATTTTGACCGCTGGCTGTACCGCGCCTTAGTGTTCCTTGTGGTGTCCTGCCCATGCGCGCTCGTTATCTCGGTGCCGCTCAGTTTTTTCGGCGGGATAGGCGGCGCGTCAAGGCGCGGGATACTGATAAAGGGGAGTTCCTACCTCGAGGCGCTCAGCGACATAGACACGATAGTGTTCGACAAGACGGGAACGCTGACCAAAGGGATTTTCAAGGTAGCCGGGATAGACGCTCTGGGCGCTTTCTCGGCGGACGAGGCGCTTTTCTACGCGGCGCACGCGGAACACTTTTCTAACCACCCGGCGGCCTCCGCAGTCCGCGCGGCGTTCCCAGGCGCGGTGGATCCGTCCGTGATAGAGGCCCTGGAGGAGATACCGGGCCGGGGCGTAAGGGCGCGCGTAAACGGTAAAACGGTTCTGGCCGGTAACAGGAAGCTGCTGGAAGGCGAGGGGGTAGTCTTTACGCTGTACGAGGGGACGGGCATCTGCGTATATGTCGCGGTAGACAATGAGGCTGCCGGGCGTATCATCATACAGGACGAGGTGAAGCCTGACAGCGCCGGCGCGGTGACCGCGTTAAAACGGCTGGGGATACGGCGGGCGGCAATGTTCACCGGGGATACCACGAGGGAAGGGGAGGCTGTCGCGGAGCGGCTGGGAATAGACATGGCGTTTACCGAACTGCTGCCGGACGAAAAGGTAACGCGGCTTGAAAATATCGCGGCGGAACGGAAGACGGGGGGCAGCCTTGTGTTTGTGGGGGACGGCATAAACGACGCGCCCGTCCTTGCCCGCAGCGATGTAGGGATAGCGATGGGGGCGTACGGCACGGACGCGGCGATTGAGGCGGCGGATATCGTGCTGATGACGGATGAACCGGCGAAAATCTGCGACGCGGTGGGCATAGCCCGCCGGACGCGCCGCATCGTAAAGCAGAACATCGTGTTTGCGCTCGGCGTAAAGGCGCTGATACTGGCAGCCGGCGCTGCGGGGCTCGCCTCTATATGGCTTGCCGTGTTTGGTGATGTCGGCGTCTGCTTTATCGCCATACTGAACGCGATGCGCGCGGGCGGCGCCCAAAAAGGCGGGTAACGGAGGCGTTTTTTCGAACGGATACGCGGAATGTGCGTTTGCCCTGGGTCATTGCGAGCGCCCCTAGGGTCTTGTCATTGCGAGCGCCCGCCAGGGCGCGAAGCAATCCAGTTTGTCAGCCCCTTCTCGCACCCACTCGACCCGCGTTTTGGTTGTGCTCCTCGCAATGATGACGGGCATCCCACAACGGTAGGAGTTTGCCTAAGCCAGCCGCTTCGCGGCAGGCTACGCAAACTCCTATGGCAAGCCTCCGGCTTGCCGCCTCCTCGCAATGACGACTTCCCATTCGTCATTGCGAATACCCTTGGTGTATTGGCACATTGATATTCAGCAAAATATTGCTTCCTTTCTACCTGTAACTAACGGTATATCCGTGACGTCCGGCAGCGTGACGCTCGGAAAGGGCTCAAGCCAGAAGTTTATGGCAACAGTCACAGGCAACAGCGAAACGCTGATCTGGAGCGTATCGGGCAGCGAAACCGGCGTCACTGAAACAACGGACGGTAAGATATTCTGGTTGAAGGTAGATGAAAACGAAACGGACAAGGAGCTGATCGTCAAGGCTGCTCTTCCTGACGATACCAAGGTTTATGGCGAGGCTGTCGTGAATATACTGGGCAACGAGGGGCTTGCCGTAACAAACGGCCTGGCGGTAAGGCCGCAGTCCATCATGCTGGGCGCCGGCGACACGCAGCCGTTCAAGGCGCATCTTTTGAATAGCGATTCAACTATTGGGCAGGAAGCGTCGGAGGTATCGTGGAGCGTGAACAGCTCGTCCGGCTCTACAACCATAAACGGTGGCAGCCTGACCGTGCGCCGTGGCCGAGGATGAAAGCTCCAGGCATTTAACTGTAAGGGCAAAGACAGCGGAAGCTGTTTCGCGTCGGAGCCCGCATTTTTCAACGCTAACAGCTTAAAGATTTAAACTGTTAGCCCCCCCCCCCCCCCAATGACTGTTGTTCACTATTCATTTTTGCAATAAATGCATTTTATTGTAGACGAAAAATACTTTACTTTATTATATTGTACTCATGGATTTGATGGAACGAATGTCAGCGTTAAGTTTTTTAGTCTGCTGTCCCGGTGTGCGGCGTAAAGATTCCCATCCCCCCTCCCGGATTGTTATCCTGAATTGCGGCGTCATTCAATACATCAACTCTTATGAAATTCTTGTGAGTCGCGGACTTTCAGAAATACCCTGTAATATGGTGTGCACAGATACACTTCATATCGTTTCGGATTTATGAAAATTTGCTGAATTTGGGAAATTTGCGGCTCTAAATGACAGTTAAATTTAGTCGTTTTCACGTTGTGCAGGACGAATGCTGGTAAAACTGTTTCTATAGGTGGAACTTGTTTCTACCCGGAATCGTCCATTTCCGAAAACACCGCTTATGCGGTGTTTACAATTTTCTTTTGAGGTGCGTATGAAGATTAGATATTTTGCATGGTTGATACCTGTCATACTATTGACGGGCGCTTTTTGGGGCTGCGAAAAAGCTATCGATGGAAGCGATCACGAAAACAACAATGAGCCAAAGCCAAAGCCCCCATCAAAGCCTGTAACAAATGGCATAACGGTGGAGCCCGGCAGTGTGACACTCGGAAAGGGATCAAGCCAGAAGTTTGTTGCAACTGTCACGGGGGGCAGTGAAACTCTGATCTGGAGCGTATCGGGCAGCGGTAACGGAAACACGCAGACGACAGAAGGCCTGATATTCTGGTTGAATGTAGACGAAAACGAAACGGCCAAGGAACTGATCGTCAAGGCTGCTCTTCCTGACGATACCAAGGTTTATGGCGAGGCTGTCGTGAAGATACTGGGCAACGAGGGGCTTGCCGTAACAAACGGCCTCGCGGTAAGGCCGCAGTCCATCATGCTGGGCGCCGGCGACACGCAGCCGTTCAAGGCGCATCTTTTGAACAACGATTCAACTATTGGCCAGGAAGCGGCGGATGTGTCATGGAGCGTGAACAGCTCGTCCGGCTCTACGATCCAGAACGGGATGTTTACTGTGGCGTCCGGGGAAAAGGCGGGCGTACTGATCGTAACGGCAACCCGCGAGGGCGCGATGTCCGGGACGGCCATTGTAGCCGTGCTTGGAACCGGGAGCGAGCCTGTGCCGGTCAGCGACGGGGTATACGTGTCTCCACAGGTAGGCGCGGTAAAAAAAGGGCGTACAATGGACTTCAAAGCGTACAGGAGCCTGAACGAGGAGATAAAAAGCGGCCTGGAATGGACAGTGTTTGGGGGGCAGTCCGCCTCTACAACCATAAACGGCGGCAGCCTGACCGTGGCCGAGGATGAAAGCTCCAGTCATTTAACCGTAAGGGCAAAGACCGCGGAAGGCCGTTACGGGACGGCGGTTGTGGCGGTGCTGGATACCGGCGGCCTTACCAGCATAACGGCGATCAGGGAATACCTTAACAACACAAACGCCGGCAGGAATGTTAACGATCCCGTGCCGCTGCGGGTAAACCTGAACCTGTCCGATACCGGCGGAAACGGCTGGGGGGATCTGCTCGCCGTGATAGAGGAGGCGGGTAAATTCGTCGAGATGGACCTTTCGGATTGCGTGATGAATGATTCGACCTTTGACACATCCCCGGAAAACGATACCGGCAAGGATAGGATAGCGTCTCTCATCCTGCCGGACGCAGCGGAAAAGATAGTGTCCGGCAGCTCGAACTCCGCCACCTTCAAGCACTTCAGCATCCTCAGGAAAGTAACAGGCAGGCGGGCTAAGGAAGTCGGTAGTTACTCATTCCAGGAATGTTTCAGTCTTACATCGGTAGACTTCCCGCTGGCGGTAACAGTCTACAGTAACGCATTCTATAAATGCGCCGCTCTCACATCAGTGAGCTTCCCCGCGGCGACAAGCATAGGCAGTTCCGCCTTTCAGGGTTGCGCCGCTCTGACACTGGCGAGTCTCCCGGCGGTGGAAAGCATAGACAGCTCTGCCTTCCATGATTGCACAGCTCTGGCGACGGCGGGTATCACCACTGTAAAAAGCATAGGCAAATCCGCCTTCCAAAAATGCTCCACCCTGAGAACGGTGAGCCTCCTGGCGGCAACAAGCATAGGAGAGAGCGCCTTCATGGACTGCAAAGGCCTGGAAAACGTCAGCTTCCCCGTGGCGGCGAAGATCGACAAATACGCCTTCAAAAACTGCGCCAGACTGAAATCGGTGAGCCTCCCGGCGACGCTGACAAACATCGGGGTCAACCCGTTTGCCGCCTGCTCCAACTTAGCCTCCATCGCAGTCGATCCCGCCAACGCCAAATACAAGGCGGAGAACGGAATGCTGCTGACCATAGACGGCCAGACGCTGATAGGCTACCCGACGGTCAGAGGAAACCTGACACTTTCTTATATTAAAACGGTCAACGATTCCGCGTTCTATACCTGCAACGAACTGTCAACAGTGAGCCTCCCCGCGGCGACAAGCATAAGAACTGACGCTTTCTTTGGCTGCCGCAAACTCGAATCGGCGTCCTTCCAGGCGGCGGAAAGCGTAGGCAATTACGCCTTCTACGATTGCCCTGCCCTATTAACGGTGAGCCTTCCCAACGCGAAAGACATAGGCGATAACTCATTCTATAGCTGCGACAAACTGTCAGCGGTGAGCTTCGACAAGGTGGAAAGCGTAGGCGTCCGCGCCTTCTACGATTGCGTCTCCCTATTAACAGTGAGCCTCCCTTCGGCGAAACACATAGGCAATTACGCGTTCCTACGCTGCGGAGCGCTCACAACGATCAGCCTGCCAGCGGCAACAACGATAGGCTATACTGTCTTCAACGGCTGTACCAAGCTGTCATCCGCAAGCCTCCCGGCGGTGAAAACGATCGGAAATTCGGCCTTCGACGGCTGTTACAACCTGACATCGCTCACCCTCCCCTCGGCGGTGCCTACCCTGGGGCAAACTGTGTTTAAGGGCACAAAGTCATCCAGCGACGTTACTACAAAGCTGACGATCTATCTGCCATCGTCCGGCGATGTGAGCTCGTACACGAGCGCGTGGGGCGTCAGCGCGGTCACCCAGGAAGGCAGCAGCTTCAAGTATGGCGAAGGCCACAGGGATATAGAAATCATCGGTCTCGAAAACAGTTAGCGGACGCGCCTACCCCCCCCCCCCCCCCGCCGTGAACACGTTCGCGGCGGGGAAGCCGTAACACCAGGCGGGAACGGGGACAGCCCCCGTCCCGCCTGTTTGCCCCGGCTGCGATGTGCGCCGGGAGGCACGTTCCAAGGTAGACGTTCAAACTGCTGTTGATTTAATTGGTTCTACTCGAACAACTACAGGACTTACTGTTATTTGTGTTCGTGATGATACGGAATATCAACTTGCAAGGAAAGTAAGCGACAACGAATTTGAAACGATTTCAATTGACAAAATACCACCTTTTGAATCATGGAATTACAAAATATTACCCCGATTAAATAGTCATGTTGTTATTTGGCAATTCCCTATGTTAGTTTTAATCAAAAAGCCACAGCCTCTTGAAACTGCAAGGCTTGATTCCGGCTAAATTGATTTTTCCACATCCGTTCAGCTTCCCGTTCCGCCTCATTTTTTGAATCGGTCTGTACGGTATATACACTGCTTAACCTTGTTGTATCAAAGACAGAAGCGTGTTTGCTATGCCGCCTGAGTCGTCCACGCGCGTTACGCTGGCGGCGGCGTCCCTGTACAGGGCTTGCAGGCTTCCGGCGGGGCGGAGGCTCACGCAGCGGAGGCCGGACGAGGCAGCCCGGCGGAGCAGGCTAATGTTTTCACTGTTAAAGTCGCCTATCGGAAAGGCCGAATCCACAACGACGCCGGTGTCCCTCATCAGAGTCCAGGCCGCGCCGCTTATTTCGGCGCGTATCGGCATGAAGCTGTCTTCGGCCACGACGGTGAGGTTCATGTCCTCCGCTATGCGGCAGTCGATGTCGTTGCGGTGGAGGATGCCGGTCGCTATGCCGAGCCCCATCCGGCTCACAGCGCGGTACAGCGGCGCGCCCGTGCCCGCGCCGGCCACTATGAATACGCGGGGCGGAAGCTCGTTGCGGAGCTCGGTGCCGCCGAGCAGCGTGTCGTAGAAGGCGTCCTCTATGCCGTAGAGCCTGTTGAGCGCGGTATCGTCCAGCAGGTCTTCCGGCTTCCCCGCGGCTGAGATTTCCCCGTCTTTGACGAGGAGCACGTACTCGCAGGCTTTCAGCGCTATGTCTATGTCGTGCATCGCCAGGATGACGGTGAGGCTGCGCTCCCGCGAAAGCCTTGCCAGTATCCGCATCACCTCGATCTTGTGCCTGATATCGAGGTGGCTGGTTGGCTCGTCAAGTATCAGCAGGCGCGGCTGCTGGGCGAGGGCACGGGCTATCATCACCTTCTGCTTCTCCCCGTCGCTCAGGCTGAAGAACTCCCTGCCGGCGAGGGAGGCCGCCCCCGCCGTCTCCAGCGCCTCGTTTACTACGTGGATGTCTTCGTCCGACAGCTTGCCGAAAAAGCCGGTGTGGGGCGTCCGTCCCATCGCGGCGATCTCGAAGACGCTGGTCATCGGTATGGAGAGGCTTTCCGTCAGCACGACGGCGAGGCTCTTCGCCTTGTCGACGGGCTTCATCCTCTCGATCCTGCCGCCGCAAACGTACACCGCGCCGTGTACGGGTTCGAGGAGGCCGGCAAGGGTCCGCAGTATCGTCGATTTCCCTGACCCGTTGGGCCCCAGCAGACAGAGCGTCTGGCCGCGTAGCGCCCGCAGCGAAATATTCTTTACCACCGTCCTTCCGTCGTAGCCCGCTTCAAGGCCGCTGGTTTCCAGGATGGCCGGGTCAGCTTTCATAGCGCCTCCGGCTTAAGAGCCAGACAACGAGCGGGGCGCCGACAAGCGCCGTTACCGAACCGAGCGGGAGTTCCACGGGAGAGACGACAGTCCGCGCCGCGAAGTCGCAGAGACTCGCCATCAGCGCGCCGCCAAGCGCGACACCCGGCGTCAGAATCCGCGCGTCCTGGGTGCGGAACATCACCCTGCAAATATGGGGCACGGCAAGCCCGATGAACGAGACGGGGCCGGCAAACGCGGTAACGGACGCTGTAAGCAGGCTGGAGATGAGTATGATGAGCCCCCGCAGGCTCCGCGTGTTTATCCCCATGGAGACGGCGTAGTTCTCGCCCATGTTGAGGGCGTTGAGCTGCTTTCCCAGCAGGAAGGCAGCCGCCGACAGAGGCAGGGTGAGGGCGTACAGCACACGGAGCTGGGGCCATGTGATACCGGAGAAGTTCCCCATCGCCCAGATGGAGAAGCGGGCAATCTGCTCCTTCTCGGCGAACGCGCTTAGTACGCCGGTTCCGGCGGAGCAGAGGTAGCCGCACATGAGGCCGATGATCAGCAGTGTTACGATACTCTTGACGCGCCGCGCCGCGAACAGTATTAGGGCCATGACCAGTACCGCACCGAGGAACGCGCCTGAGACGAGCGCCGCGGGCGGCAGGCGGCGGAAACCGAACGCGTAGCCGCCCAGCATGACAAAGCCGACAACCAGCGTGGAACCTGAGGAGACCCCCAGCACATACGAGTCGACTATCGGGTTGGCAAAGAATGTCTGGAGCAGGAGGCCGGCCAGGGCGAGCGCCCCTCCCGCCGCGATGGACGCCAGCGCGCGGGGCAGCCGTATCCTCTGTATGATGATGTAGCCGCTCGAATCGGCGCTGCCGCCTTCCCTCCCGAAAATGATGGAAAGTATCTCGCCCGCCCCTATGTCCGCCGAGCCGAAACTGACATTTAACAAAAAAACAACAACAAGCGCGGCAAGGAGGAGAGCGTAACTTATCACAAAACGCCGCGCGCTAACCATCATACCGGAGGTCTTTTACCCGCTTCCTTCGCATAACGAAACCAGCTTAACACGCCGGTAAGACAATTGACCAGTCCCGACGGCCTGATCCGCGCGTCTTTGCGGTGTCAGCAAGTTAAAGATTCTTGTCCACAGATTACACGGATTTCACAGACGCGCTATGTATAATCCGTGCAATCAGCGTAATCTGTGGACTTTTTCATTGTGAAAAGTGAAGGTTTTGGTATGAGAGCCGGGAATTATCGCATGGGAATGAATTCAAAAATCACTATTAACTACAATGCCGGTTCATTCATGCGGCATAATCGGAATTATGGCGAGTCCTTAGGAACTGTGCATAAATAAAATGCACAGCATTTTATGAAGGCTTGTGAAACAAGTCCAATTGCTTACGCAATAAGGAAATAACATGACCAAACGGTCATGTTATTTCTGCACAGTTCCTTAGGGAAAATGGCGGCTTTGGGAGGCGGGCGAGGCTGGAATCAGGTTGAGTATTTCCTTAATCGGCATACAGAGCGAATCGGCTTCGAGGGAACGTTCATGTTCAAGTATTGAAGCCGCCGCGGAGAGCATCGCGGGGTAAGACGCCCGCAATAGATGGTTGGCGTAGATCACGATATTGGCGCCCCACGAGGCAAGCTCGCTTTCGGTGCGGCGGTTGTATGTGGTGGGAACGAGGATGATGGGAACGTGCGGGTGAGAGACGCGGAAGGCGGCGCAGAATTCTTTTATGTCCGCGCCGGACTCTTCTTTGCTGTGTATCATAACGCCGTCCGCCCCCGCTTCGCAGTAAGCCGCGGCTCGCGCGAGCGCGTCCGAAACAGGAAGCCCGGCAATCAGGCTTTCGAGCCGCGCTATTATCATAAAATCGTTTGTAACCTGGGCGCGTTTTCCGGCGGCAAGTTTTTCACAAAATTCCTCAACCGGGCAGAGCTCCTGCAACACACCCGTTCCGAACAGAGAATTCTTTTTTAGCCCCGTCTTGTCTTCGATGATTACGGCGGAAACACCGTTGCGCTCAAGCGTCCGCACGGTAAACACAAAATGCTCCCTCTTGCCGCCCGTGTCGCCGTCAAAAATTATGGGCTTGGTGGTACATTCGAGAATGTTTGTCAAATCCTGCAAGCGGGTAGTCAGGTCGACCGCCTCGATGTCCGGCTTTCCCTTGCTGGCGGAATCCGTCAGGCTAGATGACCATATACCGTCAAAACTCCGCACGCCGTCACCCTTCTGAATTTCAAGATTTTCGATGATGAGGCCGGAAAGCCCGGAATGAGCCTCCAAAATCCGCACTATGGGCTTTAACTCAACGAGGCGGCGCAGCGTTTTGAGCCTTATATCCGGCGTTGTCCCCAAAGACCTCCGCGCCTCGTTGAACGCCGCCGAGTTCACCCCCTCGGTATACGGAATCTCTATAACCTCGCCCCCCAACTCCTCCATCACGGCAAATACATCGTCCCGTTCCTTGCGCAGCGGGCCGTTTTTCCAGTCATCGCCGTGTATTATCGCGTCCGGCCTGTATTTGCGGAGGTTTGGAACATAGCTCCATTCAGGCTGAGGCACAACGCGCCCCACGCCTTTTATCTGTTCTATGACAGTTTTCCGCTGTTCGTAGGTGAGAAACGGGAGCCGCTTGTGCGCCGCGATGGCGCTGTCCGTCAAAAGCCCGACAAGCACCTCGCCGCGCTTTGCCGCCTGGAGTATTATGTTGATGATTCCGGGATGAACGATGTCCCCGCGCATCCCAAGGTATATGGTCTTCATTCAAAGAGTCTCCAGATAGCGCTTCAGTACGCCGGTAAACTCTGTCATCTCGGCAGGCTGTATGTCGCCTATATTGGCTATGCGGAATGTCGCGGCATCGCTCAGTTTTCCGGGATATATCGTAAAACCGGCATCCCGCGCCAGGCTGTGCAAGACTTCAAAGCGGTAGCGGGGGCTCGCAGGCTCTATTACGGCCGTTATCAGGCGCGACTGCGCTTCTTCCGGCACTAACATTTTGAGGGATAAGGATTTTACCGCCTGAACCAAGATTTCCCAGCAGGCCTTGTAACGGGCGTAGCGGGACTCTATTGTTTCCAGTTTTGCTTCGATAATCGCCTGCCGCAGCGCATACAGCGTTTGGACAGGCGGGGTAAAGCGCGTCTGACGATTCTTTTTGAAGTACGCATACTGGTCCCATAGATTTAGGTAGTAGTTTCTCATAGGATACGTCTTGGTTTTTTCAAGAGCGTCTTTGCGGCAGAACACGAAGGCCGCCCCCGCCATACCTTGAATGTTTTTGTTCGAGGTTGACGCGATGAAGTCAAAGCCGTCTCTGTCCATGTCTATAGGGATGGCGGCAAATGCGCTTACCGCGTCAACAATCGTAGTAATGCCGTGTTCATGGCAGAAACGGCAGAGTTCCGGCGCCGGGTTCAAAAGCCCCGTCGTGGTTTCGTGGTAGACTATGGCAAAGTGAGTAAAGCCGCCATCAAGCAATTTTTGCTTCACCGCGCCTGTGTCCAGCGGCAGGAAACCTGAGCTTCTGTATACTTCAAAGTCAAGGCGGTATACTGAGGCTATCTTTGCCATGCGTTCACCGTAAGCGCCGTTATCAACAATCAGGAGTCTAGCGCCATCAGGTACACAGGATGAAATCATCACTTCATCGGCGGCTGTCCCTGACCCTCCAAACAGGACTGTTTCGATTTTCCCCGCCTTCCCGGCCAACAACGACAGTTCTCCACAGACCCAATCCATGAGATCGCCGAATTCCGCTTCGCGGGGACATATATCGGGACAGATTTGGGCGTACTTCACGCTGTCCGTCGTTGTAGCGGGGCCCGGATTCAGCAATACTTCGCGTTTTACCTGCCAAAGGCTTTCCGCTTCGAGTATTTTGGGGTAAACGGTCTTCGCCATCTCAAGATGAGCCTCGCAGTCTATCTCCCGCCAGAGGTAGCCCTCAATTTTCCGCACAAATACCGGAATTCGGTCTCCCTGTCCATCCTCCCGACGCGCTGAAATACCGGCAAGCGCCGCCTCGTACTCCATTTTCGGGATGGATTCGGCGTGTACGTTCATGTACGAGACCATAGCCGCAAGCGCTTCCGGAGTTAGGCGGGATATACCCGTCAGTTCGCCTGAAACAGATGTAAGCTGAGCGATGTTTTTGGATTGACGGAGCAGGTATCCCTCGTCATCCGTTTGGAGATACACCTCATCGCCGGAACTGGTAGCGCCCGAAGCGAGAATCACATTACGGCGGCTCTCGTTTACAAGGACTCTAAGCCCCGCCGCATCGTAAATCAGGTCGGATTCGAGCAGCAGAAAATCAAAGCGCACAAGAGGAGCGCAGCAGGCGAGCGTCCCCATGCTGCCTGTTTCAGCGTAGCGCGGATTGCGGGCAAGGCTTATGCACGAATACCTGGAGGCAAGCCGCTCAAACCAGACGGCGGAATGACCTGTACCTATGATGATTTCCTCCACACCTATAGATATAAGTTTTTTTACGGACTGCTCGACTATGGCCGCGCCGCCTATCTCGATAAAACCTTTCGGCATGGAAACAGTTTTTTCTTTTAAGCGGGCGCCGAGCCCGCCCGCCATAATCACCGCTTGCCGTATCATTGCGAGTCCTCCTCTCTGTTAAGGGCGGTCATAAACGCTGTCTTATTTTCAAGCGGGCTTGATTTTGGCCTTCCCAGTTCGGGACGTGAACCGCGCCTCACGCGGACTTCTATAAACTCAAGCCCGTCCCGTTTTTTGCCCAAAACCTGACGCAAGTCCTGCAGCGTGTCCGCCCTGTAAATATGCTTGTACCCGCAGGCGCGGGCTATTGCGCCAAGGTCTATGCTGAACGCGGCAGTAGGCTGCCCGCCCACAGAATCGTGCGCCCCGTTATTCAGTACGATGTGCCGCAGATTAGGCGGGCTTAGTACGCCAATGGAAGCAAACGCGCCGAGGTGCATCAGCGCCGCGCCGTCCCCGTCAAGACAGGTGATACGGGCGTGCGGCTTTGCCAGCGCCGCGCCCAGCGCTATGGACGAGGCGTGTCCCATAGACCCCACAGTAAGAAAATCCCTGTTATGAGGAAGCCTGTGTTTTTCACGGAGTTCGTACAGTTCGCGGGAGGCCATGCCCGTTGTCGAAAAGAACAAGTCTTGCGGGGACGAAAGCATGACCTCTTCGATTGCCTCTTCGCGGCTCATGGTAAGCGTGTTTTCAAGCGGGGGCGGATTCCACGGCTCGAATAACCCTTTTCGCGCAATCAGAGCAAACGGAGAGCCGCCGCTCCTCATCGTGGAAAAAGCCGTGTCAAGCTGGCGGCAGAGAGCGTCTTCAGTATCAGACATCACGAGGTAGGGTATCCCTGAAGTCTCCAGCAGAGGACAGGTGAGCCGCCCCTGCGTGATATGCTGAGGTTCATCGCGGACGCCCGGCTCACCGCGCCAGCCTATAAGGAGCAGCGCCGGGATACGGTACACGTCCGTGTCGCACAGGGACAGTAGCGGGTTAAGCGCGTTCCCCAGCCCTGAATTCTGCATGAAGACCAGCGGGATTCTGTTTGAGGCCAGATGATACCCCGCCGCAAGCGCTATGGCCGCGCCTTCGTTTACGGCGGTAACGCAGGATGATTTTTGAAGATTTGAGTTTATGTAAGCGCAAAAATCCTTTAGAAGCGAATCCGGAACGCCGCTAAAAAAATCGACTCCGCGTCTGAGGAGTTCTTCGCAAAAAACCCTGGTAGAAATCATCTAAACCGCCCTTTTAGCCCGTTTTGGAGCGGAAAAGCGATGTGAAACAGAAAAATATCTATACGCTGTTTTTCGGGGGGGGGGGGGGATGAGTGTCATGGTCAGACGTTCGTTATCTTCTCTCCCGCGTATGGCAAGGCGGATATAAGTATCGTCCGGTATACCTTTCTTGCCGCTTAAATCTTTTATAAGGATGTTCTGACGGGCAAGAAGTTTTTCCGCCAAGACGCGCGCGCTTCCGCCGTTTTTTATTTTGCACAAAAAGTAATTCGCCTGGGACGGAAACACCGTTACGAGGCCGCTTTCTTCAAGAGCGGCCTTGAAGCGGCGGCGCTCGGCGGCTATCTTTTGACAAGAGGCGGCGTAATCGTTTTGGTATTTTCCGATAATCTGCAAAAAATATTCGGCGAAAGAATTTATATTCCATATCGGAATGTTTTTACGCGCCGCCGCAATCATATTCTTATTACCAGAGGCGAGTACGCCGAGTCTTAATCCGGGTATCCCGTAACTTTTGCTTAAACTTTTTATCACAACAAGGAAGGGATTACTGTCCAGTATATCCTGAGTCAAAAGTGATTTTCCTTCTTTAACATCGCAATCAACAACATCACCATCAAAATCACAAAAGTCTATAAACGATTCGTCAAGTATCAGCGTTTTTTTATTCCGTGTAAAGAATTCCGCAAGGCGCAGCACATCTTTTTTGTTTAAATAGTGGCCGCTTGGATTATCGGGGTTTATAAGAACGAGCGCGTTACATTCGGCTGAAAAACCGATTAAATCGTCCGCCGTATAGCTGAAATTTTCAGGCGTAAAAGAAACTATTTTTTTGCCGCAAAAACTTTCTTCGTACTCGTTGAATGTGGGGTAGATAATACCTATAGGCCCGCTTACAACAGGGGCCAGTGCGCGTATCAGTTCCGCCGCGCCGTTTCCGGTTAAAACGCATGAGTCGTCCAGACCAAAAAGTTTCGCGGCAAGGAGATTCTGCGTATTTAACCCTGAGGGGTAGCGCGTAATCAATTCCGTAAAAGACGCCTTCATTTCGTCCATCGCGCGCCCGCATGGAAAGTACGGATTTACAAGGTAACAGTAGTCAAGCAGGGACGGATACCGCCAATACCCGCCGTAACAGGATTGTATGCGCGAAAGTCCGTCGCTCTCGCCGGAGGCAAATATCGTTTCGGCAATCGCCTTGTCCTGAACGTCGTCAATTTCATACCATTTTTGGCTGGTAAGCACAAAGGCTTTGAGTTCATTCTTGTCCAGCGCCGCTATTACCCGTAAAACCTGCTCGTAGTATTCGTTGTCTCCCATGGATTTGATGTACGCTTCAAGAAATGGAATGTATGTTTTTTGCGAGAAGCGGCGCGAAAATTTATAGATGTTCACGGTTTTGTAGCAAGAATCTTTTTCGTCAAAGTTAAATAATTTTTTTGGTATGAAAGCAACAATATTGTTGTCGTCATCGATTCTCGCAACCGTTCCATCCATCCACGATTCAAAATGAGCGACAGCCGCGATTGTCGTATATTCGGACTCTATCATTTGTGAAATTATATTCCCGTCAAAAATAATATCGCTTTCCAGCAGTATCGTATCATCTTTTGCCAAATAATCCCTTGCCAGATACAACGAATATATATTGTTTGTTTTGTTGTATATATCATTTACGACATATTCTATCGAAATATTTTTATATTTACTTCCAATGAATCCTATAAGATTTTCTTTTTTATAACCTGTGACAATAACGCACTTTTGTATACCGCTGGAATCAAGTGAGTCAAGGGCGCGTTCTATAAGTGTTTTCCCGTTTATAGGAAGCATACATTTTGTATTATCCGCCGTATAGCGGCCCAGCCTGTTTCCCATACCGGCGGCCAGTATCAAAGCCTGCATCTATTCTCCGTTAAAATAATTTTGTCAGCATGAAGGCCGCCTGTCAAGATACCCTGCCATACGCGGGGCGTCAGGCCGCGTCAGCGGCGAGATAATGCGGGGTTTGGAAACCGCGAATGGACGCGAATGAGCGCGAATATGCGGGGGGGCGTTACGGGGGGCCAAAGCCCCCCGTAGAGGGGGTAGCCCGCAACGAAGTGCGGGCGCGGGGGAGGCTTCCCCCGCATCATAAAAGTAAGATTGCTGAGGCCAACCGCTTGCAGGATGTCAGGGGCCGCTCTTTCCTTTGCGTGCGGTTTCCGGTAGGATGGGGTATGGCAAATTTGCGGGATATTCGTGTGCGCATGAAAACTATTGCGCAGACTTTAAAGGTTACCAACGCTATGAACCTTATCTCCACGGCGAAATTGCGGAAGGGGCGGCGGTTGCTTGCGGATACCGAGCCGTACTTTAACCGTATTCAAAAGACGATGGCCGAGTTGCTGCGCAGTGCGGGCAGGGTTGAGAGCCAATACTTTGCCAAGGATGGTACCGGCGCGGGGCGGACAGCCGTGATAGCGGTAACAAGCGATAAGGGGCTCGCCGGCGGGTACAACGCCAGCGTTTTTCATTATGTGATGGATGTCTGCAAGAAGGTGAGCAACCCTGTGCTGGTGCTGATAGGAAACATAGGGCAGCGGTACTTTGTAAATACGCCGTATATTGTGCTTGAGAATTTTTCGTTTGCGTCAAGGATGCCCGATCTTGAGGAGGCGCAGGAGATCGCCGAGTATGTGATTTCTCAGTTTACCTGGGGGGTGTTCAGCGAAGTGCGCATCGTCTATACCCACATGTACAGCATGATGAAGCTCCAGCCTGCCGAGAGCGTGGTGCTGCCTTTTGACATAGAAAAGATGAGCCGTGTCTCGCCGGATTCCGCCTTTTCGGAGGTCGAACAGCAGAAACCGCTTAACTTTGAGTATATACCGTCCCCGGAGGGGGTTTTCGACGCGCTGGCGCCTCAGTACATAACGGGGCTTATCTACGGCTGCCTTGTGGAGGCTTACGCCAGCGAGCAGAACGCCCGCATGAGCGCGATGGACGAGGCTTCCAAAAACGCAAGCGATATACTTGCCAAACAGCAGCTTTTGTACAACCATGTGCGCCAGGCCGCCATAACCCAGGAGGTTACCGAAATAGTATCAGGTGCGTCCGCGCTGATGGGCTAACCCCCCCCCCCCCCTACTCCTTTGCCCTATAGAAGCTATAACTGCGGATAGCCCCTTCTTTGGCAGTCACACTGCCGGAGAGCCTGTTCCAAAATCTACTGTGATAGCTTAATAAGTTAAGCGGCAAGGACAGCGGCAGGTCGTCCCTTCATTGACAGCCCCCAATCACGGTTTTTGCCAGCCCTCCATCACGGTTTTTGCGGTTTTTTCAAACGTATACTTCAAACGGAGCGATTCAGGCAGGTCAACACGGGGCGGGATGCCGCCTGAAAGCAGATCGAGGAGTTTGTCTTTTAGGCCGGCGCTGTCTTCCGCGCGAAAGTAGCTTACCGGGTAGCCGGAGTATATCTCGCGGAATACCGCGATGTCGGAAACGAGGGCGGGTGTGCCGGAGAGGAGCGCCTCAAGCGGCGGCAGACCGAAGCCTTCGTACAGTGAGGGCTGAACGAGCAGCGCCGATCTTTTTATCAGGTTTTGTAATTCGTCCGCTGGGATAAACCCGGTAAACTGTACGCTTTGCCGTTCCCCGCTTTGATCAAGGATTTTTTCTAACATCTCGCCCTCGGATGTGCGGAAATTGTTTTTTTCGCCGGCGATTATCAACCTGTAATCCAGGCCCGACTTACGCGCCTCCAAAAATGCTTCAATCAGGCAGAGGAGCCCTTTGTGTTTTTTTATGTTGCCGGCAAATAAAATGTTTTTTTCTGTTTGACCTGTGCGGGAGGGTATGGCGGCCTCACGCAAATACTGTTTCTGTATGGCGCTGTGCGTAACGATTACGGGTTTTGCCGTTCCCAAATGGTGTTCAATGCGGCTCTTCGAGAACCGCGAAACGGTAAATAGTTTTTTCGACAGCCTCCACGCGCGGCGGTAAAACCACATACGGGCCGCAAGACCGGCGCGTGAACAGAGCTCCGGCATATCCGCGAAAATAATATCGTGTATTGTCGTATAGACCGGAATATTGATGCGCGCCGGTACGTTAAAGTACGGCGAGTAGTACAGATCGGTTTCGTTGACCGCTTTAACCAGGCGTCCGGGCAGAAAAAAGGTTTCTGTAACCGAAAACGGCTTTATTCCACAGTCAAAAACGCTTACATTTGTTCCGGCGGAGAATTCAGCAAGCCGCCGCCTGT
Source organism: Spirochaetaceae bacterium (assembly GCA_031258615.1). Taxonomy (GTDB): domain Bacteria; phylum Spirochaetota; class Spirochaetia; order Treponematales; family Breznakiellaceae; genus JAIRMY01. Next base: position 27,295 of record JAIRMP010000170.1, read on the forward strand.
CCCCAAGCAATAAAAAATCATTCCGGGTTTCAAGGAAGTGCGGCAGGCAGCCCTCCAGGTATACGCCTATGCCGCTCGCGCCTATCATCCTGCAATCAATCGTGATTTTCATTGTTACCGGCGGCGTCCGCCAGTGAGTGAATAAAACAGGTGTGCAGCACGGCAAGCGGCTCAAACTTAAAAAAGAGCGGCGCCGTCTTGTCGTACAGTACCTTTATGTCCGAAGGAAATTCATCGTCCCCCTCGTAGTAGACAATTTTAACCGGCAGTTTTGGCAGCAGGCGGTACGACCAGGCATACTTCCCTTCGCCGCGTGTTTCCTCAAAGACAAGTCCCAGCTTTTCCGCCGCCGCGCAAAATTTTTTGTAATCGCCGCCTATCGCCTCCCGCAAGGGTTTCGTAGACCAGTCCGATCCGTCCTTCCCCGCGCCGCTGAATACCCCATGCGAAAAATGGTTCAACGGGTAGAAGTCCATCAGGGGCTCGCGGTTTCCGTCCGACAACGCATAGTAGCCAAGCACGCTCCGCACGTTAAACTCGAATACTCCATCCCGCGTGTCTTCCGGTACGGGTGGTTCAATTCCGTCTTTTGTTATCCTGTACCGGCGTCCCAAAAAATCGATAGCCAGCCCGCCGTCCGCCGTCCTGTCAAAGCCAAGCCGCCGCGCCGCGTCGTCAAAGTTACAGTCCCCAAGCAGCTTCACCACCCAATCGTATGTCTGCGCGTGCCCTTTTCCCATACAAAAACGCTACGCCCCGCCCCCGTCTTTGTCAAGGCAGGGCAGGCCAGCCTGCACCGAATGTACGCCAATGGCTGACTCATTGTCCTTGCCATTCGCTAAGCGTGAAAGCAGGCTGGTTACGCGCTTCGGCCTGGAGTTTGCGGTAAGCCAGCCGCTAGGCTGGCGGCGCAAACTCCGGAGCTCAACGCAAAGCGTTGAGCCGTCGTCCTTGCGAGCCGCTGAGCGTGAAAGAGGGCCAGCCTGCGCCGCAGGCAGGCAGGCGGGTTACTAAGAAGGGGGAGCGGCGGCTCGTAACATTCCGCCTCCTCGCACGGTATGGCGGCTTGTCCCACGCTGCTCCCCCTGTCTCCAGCCGCCGTCGCCCGCAAGCG
>JAIRMP010000008.1 GCA_031258615.1 Spirochaetaceae bacterium
AACCCCCAGAAATGATGGCAGTAACACCTCTTCAGTCGAATGGAAGGAGACTACTAAAATCGATGCTCCTTGGGCTAGTTCAGAGGTAACAAAAGAGTATTAAATAAATGGGGTACGCCCCACTTATCAAGAAAGCTCCCGCCGCTATTCACTATCTGCGCGGACTAACGCGGAACGTGTCTCCCGGCGCATGTCGTGGCCGAGAAAAAGTCCTGAAGTTTGCGAGGAGCGTAGCGACGAAGCAAACCAGACGGGGAATCATTCGACTGGATTGCTTCGTACCCTACGGGTGCTCGCAATGACAAGACCCTACGGGTGCTCGCAATGACAAGACCCTAGCGGGCGCTCGCAATGACGGAGACAGGCTGGCAATCCAGCCTGCGTGCTATGACCATTCGTCATAAAAGTAAAATTGCCGCTTAAAACCGCCGTATGGTAGATTTATGTGATAAAAAAACAGTACGCTATAAGTATGTATACATCAGAGATGATGATTGCCCTTATAATACAGATCGGTGTAATCATGTTTGCCGTTCGTATAGGCAGACGAATAGTAAGATATTTAGGAATACCGTCAGTTTTGGGGGAACTTATCGCGGGGATCGTGATTGGCCCGTTCGCGCTGGGCGGCATACCGCTGCCCGGTTTTCCGAACGGGCTTTTTTTTGTGGAAAAGCTTGCCGGTAACATGGCGGTAAGCCCGGAATTGTACGCCTTTTCAACTATAGGCTCCATAATACTGCTGTTTTCTTCCGGCCTGGAAACGGACCTCGGACTGTTCCTGCGTTATTCGCTGGCCGGCGGAATAATTGGGATTGGCGGGGTGCTGGTATCCTTCATTTCCGGGGCGGCTTTGGGTGTGTTTCTTTTGGGATATTCCGCTACGGACCCACTGTGCCTGTTTCTGGGAGTTATCTCAACGGCTACCTCCGTCGGCATAACTGCCCGTATACTGTCCGATCAAAAGAAAATGGATTCGCCTGAAGGCGTAACTATAATGACCGCCGCGGTTTTTGACGATGTGTTGGGCATCATTGTTCTGGCTGTAATTTTGGGCTTCACAACGCTGCTCGTTGATAAGGGCGGATCGTTCAACGCGGTAAGTGTAATAGGCATAGCGGGAAAAGTTTTTGGGATTTGGCTTGTTTTTACCGTTTTGGGCCTCGTTTTTTCCAAAAAAATCGCCGCGTTTCTTAAAATATTCAAGCAAAGCTATGATTTTTCGATACTGTCACTTGGTTTGGCGCTGATGCTTTCCGGTATTTTCGAGGCTTATGGTTTGGCAATGATCATTGGCGCGTATGTGATGGGGCTTTCACTCTCGAAAACGGATATCGCCGCGCTGATTCAGGAGCGGCTGCACGGGCTTTACGAGTTTTTTGTGCCGCTTTTCTTCGCTGTGATGGGTATGATGGTAAACGTCCGGAGTATTTTATCGAGAGATGTGCTGATTTTCGGGGCGGTCTATTCTGTCGTAGCGATACTGTCAAAGATCATAGGCTGCGGCGGGCCTGCTTTGCTGCTGGGTTTTAACCTTAAAGGCGGTTTACGGATAGGTACCGGCATGGTGCCGCGCGGCGAGGTGGCCTTGATAATAGCGGGTATAGGTGTGTCGTGGGGGATACTGAGCGAGCTGCTTTTTTCAATCATAATTTTGATGACTCTGGTCACTACGCTCGTAGCGCCGCCTATGATCAACATCGCGCTCAGGATTCCCGGTTCCGGAGCAAAAAAAGACGGCATGATGGAGGATTCAGCCTCCGCAAGCTGGGAATTTTATTCGGACGCGATCGCCAGCATCGTGATGGATACGCTGCTAAACAACCTGAAAGCGGAAGGTTTCTTTGTTCAGATGCTGAACATTGACGATGGCATCTCGCAGGCGCGCAAGGGTGACGTCGTGATGTCTATAAAGGAATCTGAAAACACCGTCCAGATTGAGACGCTCAGGCCTAACATAAATTTTGTAAAAATGGCCATGTACGAAGCCATAATCGAGCTTCATTTTACCGTTGTGAAGCTTAAAAACCTGTCGTACACTGATGTTCTTAAAAAGGAACTGTCAGAGATGGACGGCGCTGTTCCGTGCGACGCGCTGGAACTGATTCAGTCCAACTGTATCGTGATGGACCTGAAAGGGGAGACGAGGGAGGAGATAATAGCGGAGCTTGTACAGCATCTTGCTTACAAGGGAAAGCTGGATGACTACGACCTTGTACTGCACGATGTGCTACAGCGTGAAAATATAATGAGTACAGGCATGGAGCGCGGCATAGCGATACCGCACGCAAAAACCGAAGGCGTGAAGGAAACCGCGGTAGCGGTGGGTATCAAGAGAACCGGCGCGGATTTTGTCTCTGTGGACGGCGAAAATACGCGCATCGTGATACTTGTAGTTTCTCCGCTAAAGAAACACACCAAACACATACAGTTTCTTGCCACCATATCCGCGATTTTCAAGGACAAAAAACTTGTCGATAGTGTGGTAAACGCCAAAACTCCCGCCGAGATCATGGAGATTTTCACAGGCAGGGCTGCTTTTAGGGCTTAGGTGTTGGCTACAGAGAAAACCAGGTCGATTTTCCTCGACATTGACGGCGCACTGATTGACGGCGCCGACGGTCCGTTCCCCGATGATGTCGCCTTGCTTGAAGCGGCGCGCGAGGCGGGAAATGAGCCTCCGCGCAGCAAGCGCGCAAACAAGTTTGCGGCGGGAGAGCAGACCCTACAGACGGAATAACCGCTGTGCGGTTATTCCGGTCATTCGCTTGCCCCTAAACTCCGGAGTCTAAGCCGCGAAACGGCTTAGCCCGCGCTCCCAATGAACCGGCCCGCGAACTATAGGCTGCCGCGCGCTACCCTGAAACCCAGATAGCTTGCCCGCGATGAGGGGCTTAGGGAGAGCCGGGCAGCGGAACGCAGATGCGGCGCGTAGCCGTACCAGCCGCCGCCCCGGATTACCCGGTATATGCCCGCGGCAGGGCCGCCGAGGTCCGCCTGACTCTCCTCGCCGTAGTCCCCGAACCAGTCCCAGCACCATTCCCACACATTTCCGTGCATATCCGAGAGTCCCCACTTGTTTGCCGGATATGTTCCCACAGGAACGGTCTTTGCCGGGTATGCCGGCCCTGAGGCGGTTGCCGGATAGACGCCGTTATAATTGGCCGCGCCGGTGATAGTTCCGCCGGTATTAAAGGGCGTCGCGGTCCCGGCACGGCAGGCGTATTCCCATTCCGCCTCGGTGGGGAGCCGGTAGCCATTGGCGCTCCTGTTCCAGGTTACCAGCCACGCGACAGCGTCATTACTGTTGGTGTTGTTGGGATCAAAGCGGGTCTTGTGGATGGTATAGGCCGGAACCAACCCTTCGCGCTCACTCCGCTTGTTGCAGTATTCCACCGCGTCATACCAGCTTACCTGTTCTACCGGAAGGGCGCTGTTCTTAAAAGCCCCAGGATTTATCCCCGTCACTTCTTCGTATTCTTTCTGGGTTACCTCATATTTCCCCAGGTAAAAGCCGCTCACCGTTACCTGATGCGGGGTTTCATTGGCATCCCGGTCCGGTTCGGAAAGCGGGCTTCCCATGGTAAAAGTTCCCCCTTCAATTTTTACGAAGTTTTCCTGAAACGCGGCGGTTTCCCCTGACCTCACCCCGGTAAGCAGGTAGGATAATTCCGCCATAAGCTGCAAGCCGTCGGTGATGTCCCGGTATTCTATCTGGTTTCCCCGTTCCTGGCTGGCCTTTTCGATATTCAATATGGAAACCATAAACATATTTCTGCTTCCCAGGCTGCGTACATTGCCGGAAAGGACATAGCGGGCATTGGTTGCCTGCCCAATGGCCTTGATACTATCAGGGTCTGTAATGCCGGAGCGTTGTATTTCCTGCTCCGCCATTGCGGTCCTGATAGTCTGAGTTCTGGGAAGGACCGCGTATTTGCCGCTGTTCGCTATCTCCGTGGCCAATAGCTGGGCAAGCAGTTCCGCGTCCTGGGCGTTTACCCCGCTGGGTATGGCAAAGGGCAGCACCGCAAGACCGGGCAGCGCCGCCGTATCAAGCCGGATAGCGCTTACCATCCTTTTGGCCATCTCCGGTAAAAGGCTTTTTATATCTTCGATGCCCGCATATTCCCGGTAATCGCCGGTTATCTGCTGAAAGGTTTCCACGTTAATGATATTTATCAATACGAGATTATGATTTCCGAACTGCTGTATATGCCCGGCTACCACAAAATCCGCGTTAAGCTGCTTTCCAAACCCCGAAATAGTATCCGTGTCGGTAAGGCCGGAACGCTGGAATTCCTGTTCCTTCATAATGCTGTCGATAGCGCTTGTTCTGGGTACTACGGTAAAGGTATTGGCTATCTCCGGTTCAAAGGACAAAAGCATCCCGATAGTTTCGCCATCATCGCCGCTTCCGCCGGTAAATGGCAGGATAGCAAGCCGGGGTTTTTCCTGCGACAGGGCAATTACCGGCGCAAAAAGCAATACCGCTAATACACAAGGTATTCGTCCGGCAGCCCGCATTTTGTGTTTCATATCTTACTCCTTTTGTGCTTAGCGGCTTACCGCCGCGTTAATACCCTGAAAGAAGGATTCACTGTCCCGGACATAATCCGCGACCTGGGAAAATATTTTATCGGAATTGGTCCTTGACAGGGTCATACGGTTTCGTTCCGTTCCCTGAATCACCGCGCCGTTCTTCAAAAAGGCAAGGCTTATGTCCCAAAATGCGCTCTCCATGGTATTTACCGGCGGCAAGGGCGGCAGAATACCTGTGTTCACCGTAACCATCACCGAATACCGGTTCTGTACCTCTTTTGGTTCCGTCACAATTTGTACCGGAACAGCGTTGCCCTTCAGAGCTTCCGTCAGGCGCTCCTCCAGAATACGCTTCTCCGCGCCGGTTAAATCTTCCCCGTTAAATTGAATAAGCACGTTTACCGGACTCACCTCAAAGGAAAATTCACCGCTTATATTTTTGCTTATCTGGTTTGATTGATTCGATACTTCTTTCAACAGAAGTTCCAGCCTTACGGTGTACTGGCCGGGCGTCAAAACCTGGGTTGGTATTTGCAGCGGGAAGCGGTTGCCGGAAGAGGCCGGAACCTGATAGGTCTCAAGCGGCGCCGTGTTACCAGCCTGATAAATACGGATCATCGTATTAACAGCCCCGATGGATGGTATTGTTTTCGAACTTACTGTAACGGCTGTTTCAAGAACATCCGTTTTTTGAATGGTAATGAGCGGAATAGGATCAAAGGCAAGGCCGTTTACCATTCCGCTTATCCCGGCGGAGAGGTACTGATAGAGCGAAGTTTTCCCGTCGGGACCTTCGTAATAGGCCAGGGCGCGGTGCAAGGGGTTTTGTCCCAGCCCGGCAAGAAGGCTATCGTACATCAAAAGAGCGTCCCTAAGATTATCCTGCGGGGTCAGACGGTCTGTATAAGACCGGGAAAGATTGTCCGTAAAGCGCTGCGTGTTTTCCGCCGCTTCCCGCCGGGAGAGGGCGTAGAAAAGGTATACGATATATTCTTCCTGGTCTTTTTCGTTGCGGTAGATTTCCGCATACCGGTTGTCCGTTACGGCCTGCGAAACCGTCGAGCGGGCATAGCCTGAGATTTCGGCTTCCCGGCTTAAAAGGTCCGCAAGCCCCGCAATGGGTTTTTCAAAGCTCTGGGATTGCAGAAGCTCGCCGTAAAAGGACATGACCTGGGTAAGGGCCTCCTGCCGGGCGGCGGTTTCCGCTTCCTGTTCGGCGGCATACCTCCGGGG
>JAIRMP010000040.1 GCA_031258615.1 Spirochaetaceae bacterium
GACCCCGTATGCTCTCATTTTAGCATAAAATTTTGATGTTTTGGAAGAAAAGTCCTGCGGCAACCAGGGCGCCGGCATTTACTTTCCAATCGCCGCGGAAAGGTGCCTGGCACCATCCTGATATCCCAGCGCGTAAAGGCGTTCGAGCTTTTCCCTGTTTTTTTCCACCCTGCTTACCTTGAGGTCTTTACCGGGACGGATAATAATCACCCTTCCCGCCTGTTCTTCGGCTTCCGCATGTTCAAGGCTCTCATTGTAACGTTCAACCCGCGTTTTAAGGGCTTCTATGAGCTTTTTGCGGCCGAAATAAAGAAGCCCGTCAGGCGGATGAGGCTCCCGTTTTTTCCGGTAGCCCGCCGGATTGGTAAGCACCACGACATTACGGGCAAAGCCTTCGGAAACGGCTTTTTTCAGCGGGATGGCGTCGGATATGGCGCCGTCAAGGTACTTCCTCCCCTTGTAGACGACCATCGGCGACACATAGGGCATTGAGGAAGAAGCTTCGAGGGTCGTGTAAAAGTCTTCCGCGGCGAGCTCCGGCGTTTTTTCAAAATATACCGCCCGGCCGGTTTCGCAATCCGTACAGACCGCGGTAAACCGCGCCGGGGAATCAACAAAGCTTTTCCAGTCAAACGGAATCAACCGGTTGGGGATCTTGTGAAATACAAAGTCCATGCCGAAAAGGGATCCTGTGGTAATGAAATTGCGGAACGAAAGGTAGCGCGGGTCTCCGTGGAAACGCCGCAGTATTTCGAGATTGCGGCCCCTCTGACCGGACACATAGGAACAACCCATACCCGACCCGGCCGAAACTCCGATAACGTAGGGGAACAGAATCCGTTTATCAAGAAACGCATCCAAAACCCCGGCCGTGTAATTTCCCCTCAGGCCGCCGCCTTCAAGGACCAGTCCCATGTGAGGGACACCCGTCGGGACATTCATTGAAACATACATCAGAACATTCACCGTACAAAGACTTTTTTGAGAAATTCCAAATCCAGTTCCGGGTACACGGGATACCGGTCAAGAAGTTTTTTTACCCGTTCCAGCGCCTCCGTTTTGGCCGTTTCTTCGATACTGTATTTGGCTTTGCTTGTTTTGGACGGATCCTTTGTATCGTGCGCGGGCCTCGTGTTTTTTATTACAAGGCTGATAATCGAACCAAGCTCGTCCATTTCCGGCCTGCCCATACCGAGGCTTGTTACCGCCGCCGTACCAATCCGCAGACCCGACGTGTACCAGGGGCCGTTGGGGTCGGAGGGAAGGCTGTTCCGGTTACAGGTTATGCCGCATTCGTGCAGGGCGCTTTCCGCCTGCCTTCCGGTAATGGCGGTCTTTGCGGCTGCGGACGAAACGTCCGGCCCGCCGGCCGAAGCGGAAACATTCACGAGAATCAGGTGGTTGTCCGTACCGCCGGTAAGGACCCTAAGGCCGTTCTTGATACAGGACTCCGCCAGCGCGCGGCAGTTTTCGACGATGTTGGCCGCGTAGGCCTGAAATTCCGGCCGGCGGGCTTCCCTGAAAGCCACGGCTTTGGCGGCGATAACGTGAGGCAGGGGCCCGCCCATCGTAAGCGGGCAGCCCTTGTCCAGGGCTTCGGCAAATTCCGCCTTCGCGAGCACCAGGCCGGCCCGCGGCCCACGAAGGGTCTTGTGCGTGGTACTGGTAACCACGTGGGCGTGGACGACAGGGTCGTAATCGCCTGAAAAGACCTTTCCCGCGACAAGGCCCGCAAAGTGGGCCATATCCACCATAAATACGGCGCCGACGGAATCGGCGATTTCCCGCATCCGCCTGAAATCGATCTTCCGGGGGTACGCGGAATAACCGGCCAGGAGTATCAGCGGCTTTATGTCCGCGGCCTGGGCGGCAATGGCGTCGTAATCCAAAACCCCCGTTTCGGGCGACACCGAATAGCCGTACACGTCAAACATACGGCTGGAAAGGTTGTAGCGGTACCCGTGGGTAAGGTGGCCGCCCGAATAATAATCCAGTCCCAGGAGTTTTTGGCCGCCGAGATCGGCCTTGAGCTCTTTCCACTGTGCGTCGCTCAGCTTGTAGAGGTTTGTCTCGCCGTATTTTGCCAGGGCGGGGTTTTCTATCCGAGCGGTAAGAATCGCCCAGTAGGCCAGCACATTGGCGTCGGCCCCGCAATGAGGCTGGACATTAGCGTACTCGGCGCCGAACAGCTTCCGGGCTTCTTCGGCTGCCAGAGCTTCCACGGCGTCAACGTTTTCGTTTCCCGCGTAAAAACGGTGGCCGGGCATACCTTCGGCGTATTTGTCGGTAAACAGGTTCCCCATGGCAAGCTGTACCGCCATTGAGCAGTAATTTTCACTGGCGATAAGCTTGACCCGGCTGCGCTGATTTTCCAGCTCGTTCACGACGGAAGCGGCGATTTCCGGGGCAACGGCCGCGGTTTCACTGAGGTTGCAAAGATATGCGAGAAAAGCGGTGTTCAGCTTATCGGGTTTAACGGATGCAAGGTATTCGGTTACGGCGTTCATGATTTCTCCAAATGTGGGATGATTCAGCATAGCCGGTATTTGCCGGATAGATCAATTATGCTACAATGGACAAGTACACAATGACTATCAACGATAAAAAAACGATGGCTTTTGCCGGTTTAATAATAACCGCTTTTATAACAATGCTGCTGATATGCGGCGCCGGCGTATACGGTTATGCGATTGCCGGGCAATTCGATAATGTCATGCAGGTAGGTATGATTTTCACGCTGGAAAGCGTTGCCCGCTGCGCGATGATTCCTCTTGCCGGTAAACTTGGCGACAAGGTCGGCCGTAAAAAACTGTTCTTGTCCGCCCTCGTCCTGTATATTGTTTCCTATGCCGTCGGGGCGTTTTCAACAAATTTCCGGACTTTCGTTATCGCCCGTATGATTTCCGGTTTTAGCTGGGGTCTTTTTATAACGAATATCTTTGTTTTGGTAGCCGACATTTTCGGCAAGGACGAGGGCCCCAAATTTGCGGGTTATTTGCAATCTTTCAGCACCGCGGCGTTGATTGTCGGCGCTCCTTTTGCGGGCATTGTTTGTTCTGTAAGCTGGAGATTGGAATTCTATATCACGCTTCCTGTTCTGGCGGCCGCTTTCATCCTTTGCGCGATCGGACTTCCCTCTGTTCCCAAATTTTCAGAGGCTAAACCGATGGACACAGGCGGCGCCTTATGCACCCTGATATTTGTGGTTCCCTTTTCTCTGGCAATGAGTTGGGGCGGCGCATACGGCTGGAGCTCCACGATTATTATCGCCTTATTTGGAGCCGCCGGCGCCGGCATAACCGGCCTCATTTTGTTTGAACGCAAAGCAAAGGAACCCATATTCCCCGTAAGGCTGCTTAAAAATAAATTTTACGTATCAATTTTTATAATCAACTTTTTTTATTCGGTTGCGAATGCGTCCGCCAACTATGTTCCGACCTTCGTTCAACATTCCTTGAATTTTAACAGTTCCATTGCGGGAATTATAGCGCTTCCCGGATTTCTGATTGCGATTGTTCTGACGATACTTTTCGGACGTCACGCGGCAAATACGGGAAGATATAAGGGAATGACGATGGTCTGGGCATTTGCGACTATTGCCGCCGGTATTGTTTTTCTGTTTCTGGGCGCCGCCGCTACGGAAGCTCATGTAATTGCCTTACTAATTCTTGTCGCCGGCGTAACGCCTCTGGTGGCTGTCAATGGCGCCCAACAGATTGTCCCCTATACCTATCCGATGAACGTACTTAAAAGCGAAGAACTGGCGGCCGGCATGGCATTTATGAGTTTCGGCGGTACATTCGGCAACACGTTCGCCAACGGCATATGCGGCGCGCTTATGGCGGCGCCCGACGGTATCCTGCGTATTTTCATGGCGCCTGTGTTTGCGGGATCCATAATGGTACTATGCGCGCTATTGTTCAAAGACATCAAACAGGGTGAAACTATTTGAATTATATGCCGGCATTAACGGTACTGACACTTTCTATTGATATTCCCGAAGCATTCGGGAAGCTTCCCGTTTGGCGCCCGGCCCTGCCGCAGAGCCTCCCCATATGCGTATACTTAAGAATATTTAACCGCAAAGATGCATAAGGAAGGAAAGGAAAGGTCCAGGAAATAACCACGAAGGCGTCAATAATGTCAGTTTCTGATTCAATCAATAATTCTAACATTAGGTGTAAAAATGTTTCAGGAGAGAATTCAATTACTATTGGTATTACTACTACCGTCATCACAACCATTTTGAATGTAATAAATTTTAATTTTTTAGAAACTTTATTTTTGTTCCGTCTGATGAAAAGTCTACTATCATTACATCTCGAAAGTTTAATTCATTATAAGTTTCCCACCACTCTCTTCCACTCAACCCAACCTGGCTCATTATCAT
>JAIRMP010000051.1 GCA_031258615.1 Spirochaetaceae bacterium
AGCGCCTCGGTACTGAAGTACTATGCGGCGGGCACGAGCAAGGCCGACTATGTGGGGCTGGGGAGTGCGGCGGACGATCTTGTCATCACCGGGCTGGCCGGCTCAACGTTCGATGTTACTCACACTGCCCCGCTTGCCAGCACTCTTACCATTGCGGGCGCGGCGAAGGTGAAGGGCGCTCTCACCGACGAGACCGGCGCCAACTTCGCGCTTACGACGGCAAACCTTGCCAAACTGGTATCGGGCAGTTCGGTTACTTACAGCGGCGCGGTTACCGGGTCGGATGAGACGCTCGTTATTCCTGAGGGGATAACGGTCGCTAGCGGCGCTAACGGGACGCTCGCGACTATCAGCGGGCTTACCGTGAACGGGACGCTGACGGTGAACGCCGCGCTGACGCTGGCCGGGGTCAGCGACGCAAGCGCTATTACCGGAGAGGGCTCGGTCACGGCGGCAGCGGCTGTAACCAGCAAGCCGGCCCTGAAAAAGCTCATCGAGAGCGGGGTTGCCACGGTGTCTTTCGCGGAGACCGATTGCGATATCGGCGCGCTGACCATTCCGGCGAACACAACCCGCGTGTCTACAGCGGATGGTTTCAAGCCTAACAACACGATTGCGGTGAACGGGGAGCTGATTCTGGAGGATAACGCGACGATTATGAATGCGGTGACCATCACCGGATCGGGCGCCGTGGCCCTTGCTACGAGCAAGGTGATCACCCTGGGACACGCCAGCGCGAAAATCGCGGGCGGCGCCGCCTACGAGATTACTCCGGAGACCGACCAAACAACCGGAACCCTCACGGCGGGTGTTGACGACACTGCGGTGGCGTTCTTGGCGGCGCGGATTGACGGCGTGGATAGCGAGGGGACTCCTCTTGTGGAAAAAACCACCGACCCGACCAGTGCCGCGACGCTCACGTTCGGCACAAAGAACTCGGAGCTCACCATTAAGAGCGCGACCGCCATTGGCGGCGTGATACTCGATGTGGCCACTACGGGCAAAATCGTAGTGAATAATGGTTATACGCTCACGCTGGCGCTCGGCGCGGGGCCTGGCCATGTCGGTTCCGGCGGGATTTACACGAAGGCAGGCGGTGTTAGTACCGTCAACGCGGTAAAAGCGAATGCGAAAGAGGATACCGCCGCGCTCTCTCCCGACACCGCAGCCGGACTTGGTTCGGCAGCCATTTCCACAACAACAGGTTCGGAGACCGCCGTGAAAGCCGATAATCCCGCGATCGGCACAATTACCGCATCCGGCGCCAACGTAACGATTGACAAAGACGACACGTTCGCGGTTTCCGGCGCGGTGATTACGGCTAGCAGCGTCTAACGTCTACGTTTCCCCGGCGCACTTCGCAGCCGGGGAAACGGTCCAACGCGCAGGCAAACTTGTTTGCCCCGCGTTGGGCCGTCCTGTCCCGCTTTGTTTGGAGTCCGGCTTTGCCGGGGAAAAACCCTCCCTTCGGGGAGGGTTTTTGCGGGCCGGTTCGTGGTTAAAAAATAATACGGCGAAGTCTAAAATTCCTCCGTGTCTTTTTCCAAAAACCTCCGCATCTCGCAACAAAGAGTACCGCATCTCATGATGGAGAGTACCGCATCTCTTCATGTTCTCGCGGTTAAAAATGTGACTGACACCGGAAAGTCCGCAAATTGCGCCGTGCGGCGGCCCGCCGGCGGAAGCCGGTAAAAAAGTCCTGAAGTTTGCGGAGACAACCGCGAAGCGTTGAGTCATTGTCATTGCGAGCGGCTTTACGAGGAGGGTGAACACGCTGTCCTTGTATTTGCGGTTTACATCGTTCATAGCCGCCGTCGCCCGCAAGCGGGCTTAGGGCGTCTTACGCCACCCCCACTACTGGTCCGTCAAGCCCATCGTACCGCGCGTCAGGCGCGCCTCAGGCGCACACCGCACAACGGCAAGCCCCCGTCGTCATTGCAAGCGCCTGTAGGCGCGAAGCAATCCATGCGAGGAGGCTCGACAAGCGGGGTGGAGTTTGCGGTAAGCCAGCCGCCTTGCGGCGGCTGAGGCCATCGACCCGCGTGTGGGTTGTGCCGCCGGCACAACCGCACAGCGGCAAGCCGCAAGCGGCTTGAGGCGCAAACTCCGGAGACAAGCGCGAAGCGGTTGTCCCCCTTCGGGGAGGGTTTTTTGCGGGCCGGTTCGTGATTAAAAAATAATACGGCGAAATCTAAAATTCCTCCGTATCTTTTTCCAAAAACCTCCGCATCTCGTGATGGAGAGTACCGCATCTCGCAACAAAGAGTACCGCATCTCTTCATGTTCTCACGGTTAAAAAAAGGGGACTGACACCGGAAAGTCCGCAGATTGCGCCTTGCGGCGGCCCGCCAGCGGTTGTCTAGCCACCTTCGTCATTGCGAGCGCCCGCCAGGGTGTGAAGCAATCCATGCGAGGAGGCTCGACAAGCGATTGCTTCGGCGCTACGCGCCTGGAAATGACGGCGCTTTGCCAAGCCCCTCGACCGCGCGGCAGGCGCCCCTGACGGCGGCAAGCCGCGATAGCGGCTTGTGAGTACCTATAAGGTACGAAGCAATCCAGTCCGCCAGCCTGTCATTACTCATTTTACATAAGGGTTTTCTTCGTGTAATCGATAAATTTTTTTGCGCCTTCGCCCAAAAAAGTGTTTTTGTTTATAATAAAATAAATTTCAAGATATATTTCCATATCTTCAATTTCTATGCTTACCAGTTCACGCTCTCTATCCTGCGCCGCAAAACAGACATACTGGTTTGATTTACACAATTCACTCGCCAATGTAAATTCGGAAGCGCTTAAATGAATGTTTATGTCAATTTTGTTTCTATAACATATATCTGTAAGAAACCTGTCATTATTAAACAAAATAACCTGTTCATCTTTTAATTCGCTTAATTTTATTGAAGTACGGTTTGCCAGGCGGTGTTTTTGTCCGGCCAAAAGTACAATTTTTCTTTTTTTGCAAAGAAACGATTCAAATGAATTTTTATTGATGGGAGCATAGGCAAAGCCAATGTTCAGGGAATATTCAAGTATTGATTTTTGGCATACCGCATCGGAAAAACTCATAATATTAAGGTTTATATCAGGATTCTGTTTTATAAATGCTAAAAAGAAATCAGGCGGGAAAACAAAATTGTACATTTCATTTGTCAGCCCTATGGAGATATTCGACTTGTCTTTCCTTTTAAACTGATTTATTGCGCTCACAATTTTATCGTGCTGGTCAATATAGGGAATAATAAGACTCTGTAGAGTCCTGCCTACCTCGGTAAGCATAAGCCCCTTCTTTGTCCTTATAAAAAGAGCGGTTTTAAGTTCATCTTCCAACAATTTTATTGACTTGCTTAAACCCTGATGGCTGATAAAACAGCGGGGCGCGGCCTTTGCTATACTCCTTTCTTCACAAACCTTCAAAAAATTAATCAATTGTCTCTGTTCCATTGTACCATCTTAGCGCAACTTTTGGTTGCCGTAAAGCAAAAATTTTTTGGTTTACGGAACGACGGAACAGGTGATAAGATTTTCTTGGTTAGTTGTTTTTTTGCGAATTAACAAGGAGAAATTAAATGATAATTATTGGTGAAAAAATTAACGGTTCCATCCCGTCCATGGGAAAGGCGATCGCGGAAAGAAACGAGGCTCATATAAGCGGCCTTGCAAAACGGCAGGCTGAGGCTGGCTCTGCCTTTATAGATGTGTGCGCCTCGGTTGACGAGGAAAGGGAGCTTGAGACGCTGAAATGGCTGTTTGGTCTTGTAGAGGCGGTAGTTGATACGCCCATCTCGATAGACAGTCCAAGCGTCGCCGTGATAGAGAAAGCGATACCGCTTTGCAAAAGGAACGGTCTTGTAAATTCGGTTTCCATGGAGGGCCGCAAGGTTGATACGATTTTTCCCGTTATAGCGGACAGCAAATGGGAATGTGTATGCCTGCTAAGCGACGATACCGGCATCCCCAAGTCGGCCTCGGACAGGCTGCGTGTCTTTGACAACCTAATGAAAAAGGCCGCAATGTACAAGATACCGCCGGAACGGCTCCATATAGACCCGCTCATCGAGATGCTCTGCACATCGGAAGACGGCATAGCAAAGGTTACGGAAACTATGCGCGAGATTAAAAGGCAGTATCCGTCAATACATATCACGGGCGGTGCAAGCAATATATCGTTCAACCTGCCCGCGCGTAAGTTTATTAACCGGGCCTTTATCATCCTGGCTATGGCCGCCGGGATGGACAGCGCGATTATCGACCCGTTGAACAGAGACATGATGGGTTTGATTTATGCCGCCGAAGCGCTTTTGGGGCAGGATGAAATGTGCATTGAATATATAAACGCCTTTAGGGCTGGTATATTTGGTGAAAATAAATTTTAGGAGAAGAAAATGTCAAAAATTGCTGAAGTAAAGCAAGCCGTAGAAAATGGTAAAACCAAGCTGATTGAAGGCTTGGTACAGGAGGCGCTGAGCGCGGGAGAAGACCCCCATCAGTATCCTGAATGAGGGTATGGTCGCGGCGATGAGCGTTGTGGGTGAAAAATTTCAGAAGGATGAAATTTTTGTTCCCGAAATGCTGATTGCGGCCAAAACGATGAAAAGGGTGTTGAAGTCCTCAAACCCAAACTTGGCAGCGGCGCGACTTCAAAACTTGGAAAGTGCATCATCGGCACGGTGCATGGGGACCTGCACGACATCGGCAAAAACCTTGTGGCTCTGATGATAGAGAGCGCCGGTTTTGAGGTGCTGGACCTTGGGGTTGACGTAGCGTACGAAACGTTTATCCAGGCCATCAAAACAAACTCGGACGTAAAAGTTGTGGCTGTCCTGCCCACGCTGAACTTGCCGATTTAAGGGTGTGTGTGTGCGCCGGAAGGCGGACTGATTCATCATCCTCCCTCTCAAAAAAGTAAAATTGCTGATGCCAAGGATTTTTTATTCTGACTTGGGGTTTAATACCCCGCCGCTTGCTGCGCGGAGGCTCATTTTGTATCCCAATGTATGCGACACATTGGAGAATGTCCCATACGTTACCCTGCCGCACACGGGCACGCCGCTGCCTACAGCGAGGACAGAGCTTCGAGCATCGCGTCAACTTCTTCTTCCGTTGTTCCGCGGCCAAAGCTGAAACGGACGGTCCCGTCCGGAAAAGTCCCGGCTGTTTGGTGCGCGAGAGGAGAACAGTGAAGACCGCTGCGGGTGATGACGCCGTGTCTCTCAAACAGCAGCCGTGAGGCCTCCCCTGAATCGCGGCCCTGTACAACGACGGAAACGACCGGTACGCAACGGGCCGGATCGCAGGTTCCGCAGGGTCTAACCTTTTTTATTTCGCCAAGCCCCGACAAAAAACGGGCCGTGCAGCCCCTCTCACGCTCACTGATATTTTCCACGCCCATGCGCAAAACCTCCTCTACAGACGCGGCAAGACTCAGTATGCCTATCGTGTTTTGCGTACCAGGCTCAAACCGGTCCGGCAGAAAACCGGGCATATCAAGGGAATCTGACGCGCTTCCTGTGCCCCCGCTCACCCACGGCCTTATCCCGCCGGAAGCCTCGGCAAGCGCTTTTCCAAGCACGAAGCCGCCTGAGCCGGCCAGCCCGCCAAGCCCCTTGTGTCCGGCAAACACGAGGGCATCGCAGCAATCCTCCATCGTGAGAGGGACGATGCCGCCAGTCTGGGCCGCGTCCAGCACGGTAAACACCCCGTACTCACGGGCAATCCTGAAACAGTCGGCTGCGGGCAGTACAGTACCGAGTACGTTAGAGGCGTGCGTCATAACGAGAAGCCGCGTGTTTTTCTTTATTGCCGCCCGGACGATTCCGGCATCCAGAGATCCATCCGGGCCGCACGACAGCCAGTCAAGCTCTATCACGCCGTTCTTGTGGAGCTGATGAAGGGGGCGGGCCACAGCGTTGTGTTCCACGCCGGTGGCAAGTACATGGCAGCCTTCCTGAATAAGGCCGTGTATAAGCATATTGAGCGACTGAGTTGCGCCGCTCGTGAATATGACCCGCAGCGGATCGGGGACGTCGAAGAGCCTTGCCATAGCCCTGCGGGCACGCAGGGCTATGGCGCCCGCCTCCAACCCCTCGAAATTCCGCCCGGCGTTTAGGTGAGTCCCGCCCACATACCCGCTAAGCTCTTTTACCACCGGAGCCGACAGGGCCGGGGAAGTGGCGGCGTAGTTTGCATAGATTCCCATGCTATACGGCGATCACGGAGGAGGCATTTGCCAGTTTGTTTGTTATGTTCATCATGTCCGTGATGCTTCCTACCGCGAGGGCATCCGTCAACTTATAGTAGTTTGCGCAGGTCCCGCAGGTATATATTTCAACCCCCTGCCCCAGAAGTGTCTTGAGGTCGTTCACGGTGGCCGCCCCCTCCGTAGTGAGGCGCGCTCCGCCGTTCAGAAAGATAACCGCCTCCGGCAGTTGGTCCAGTTGGGTCAGCGAGAATATGAAACCCTTGATCAGGAGCCGTCCAAGCTCCTCGGAGCCCCTGCCCATGCTGTCCGAGGTTACCAGAACCACCGGTCCCCTGCCTCCCCTGCCCCCCGTGGCTGTCACGGGCGCTTCCGCCTTCGCCTCAATTTCGTCCGGAAGCCGGCTGGCATCTTTGACAATGGTAACCGTATACTGCGACTCACTATCCTCAACGTAAGAAAAACCCAGGCCTGAGCCCTTTGCCATCTTTTCGAGGTTCTGCACCGCGACAAAATTGTCAACAATAAGCGCCACACCCTGAGTCCCCTGTTCGGCAAGGGCATTCTTGGCGTTTACCACCGGGATGGGGCAGGGTTTTCCCCGCATATCCAACGTTTCCATAGCACTGCTCCTTAACATTCTATAGTTTACTTTAACTCTATTCCAAAATACCAGCTTAGTGAATAGGCAGGGCAGGGCAGCCTGCACCAAACATACACGGGTAGAGCAAACCTCTAGCCGCCCACCGTTGTACGGGAACCCAGTATGAGCAGTTCCGGCCTGTATTCAAAGTGCATCGTGTCGTACCATGGCCACGTGCCGCCCCAGATGAATCCATGCTCCTCAAAGGCGCGGATAACGGCGCCGGGCGGATCGAGCCTCTGTTCGGCGGTAACCGTCCGCCAGTTGACGCCCTTGGACCTGGTCCATTGCCAGTAGGTCTCCTTTCCCGGCTGCTGTATTTCCAAAAGGTCTATGGCAATGCCGTAAGAATGGTAACTGCGGCTTCCTGAGCCGGCAACATTCCTCCAGTTCCACGACGTGATGCTGTAAAGCCTCTCCCTCCACCCGGTAATTTCCTTGTCGGTTTTCTCTGACTCAAGTATTCGCGCCTCAACTCCTGCCAAAGGCGCCCGTATCGCTTTGTGAACATGGACGGCGCTGCCCAGAAAACTTATCCACTCCTGCTGTCTGTACGCTTCTTCGCGGGTACGGCAGGCGTACAGTGTTTCGTAAAAGGTTGAACGCGCCGCTTCGGGGCTAACGGAAGCGCGGCGCCAGCCGGAAAGCGCCCCGCCGCTTCTGCGGGACCTCACACGGGAAGCCAGCTTATTCCAGTCATCCTCAACTTCCCAGTCGTCCGCCTGCCGCCGGTAGCGGTATACAGGCAGAGGGCGGAAATCCCCGCTCTTCCCGGCCTCCTCCAGCGTGAGAAAACGGCCTTCCGCGTAGGCGTAGGGGACGCCGTCAAGCTCGAAGTACCAGTCCCCCCTGCCGCCGTCGGGAGAAAACCGGAATTCGGGCCAGGTGATGCGCTCAGGAAAGGCGGCGGCAAACGCCTTGACTACTTCTTCCGCGCCTTCGCCAACGGCCTTTCGCGCCGAAAGTTCGGCGCGCAACTCTTCCATCCAGCCTGCCGCAAGGGAGGCCGCCTCCCTCTCTTTTACGCCTTTGCGGTATCGGAAGTCCCGTCCGCTCATTAGCGGCCGCGCTCCCCGTATCAACGTTTCCGGTCCGGCCTCATTCCCGGCCTTGTCCATAAAAAACGGAACCACAGCCGCGTCCCAAAAATCGAAACCGGCAAGAAAGTTTTTTATAAGTTCATCCTCACCGCCTCCTGCGCCTCTTACGCCCACGAGAAAGGTGTCGTACTTTTTAGCGTCCGGGGGCGCGCCGTTTCGGCGCGTATCAAAGGTGTCCGCATAAGCCAGCCGCCCAACAATCCTGACAAGCCGCCTGAACCGCGCGTTGCCGGAGTTGTACAAAAACTGGGACAGCAGGGAGCTTTCCCCCGAATCGTAGATCAACAGGGTACGGCCAAGCGGATCATCCGGCGGCTGTTCCGCTTTTTGACCCGCGCAGCCTGTGTTCAGCATGAAGGCCGTTGTTACAAGTATGATTGGATATTTTATGTCCGCCCTCCGTTTTTAATTTGCTTTATCAGCAAAAAAATACTTTTTGTCCTTCATATCAAACCTCCATTTGTTATATTATCACATATACTGCGGTACAGGCCAGCCTGCACCAAACGTACACTGGCATCTGAGCCACATTGCGCTTGACAAAGAAAAGCCTATATGCCAGGCTATTACAGGTATGCCAAAGAAGCTGGGCTGTTGGTATACGTTGTTGGTGCGGACTGTGACGCCCCCTTGCGCCGATCGTTGGACTGCGCGCCGTCACAGACGCTTTCATGTCCGGAGGATGCTATGCTGCTGATGACCGTAAGGTTGTTGTCTATCGAAACGCGTTTTCCCACCCAAAGTGGAGCGGTCATATCCGCGGCGTTAGGCTTCATTCGCAAGCAGGGTCTGTTCCCCTGCCATAAACCTGCTTACGCCTCCGCTGCCTGGAAGCTGATACCCCCCCCCCCCCCCCCCCATGCTACGCTGTAGAAGCTGTAAGGGAAGCCCCGACACAGCGGAACTTTCTTAGCGGGAATATCGCTGAACCGGGGCTTGTTTCCAACGTCTTTATGCTACCCCTTTAGGGGTTGGCCTTCAAGAACGTTTACAAATTCCCTTTTTGCCCGTCCGGGCCTGGCTTGGACGAATATCTTTTCAGGAGGACTTTATGAAAAACGGAATTTGCTTTTTGGGCTTGCCGCACTACGCTGCAATGACGAGGGGAGCCGTCATTGCGAGCGAAGCGAAACAATCCACTATGCGAAGCGACTCGCATGGATTGCTTCGCCCCACGCCAAAGGCAGGAGTTTGCGGTAAGCCAGCCGCTAGGCTGGCGGCGCAAACTCCGGAGACAACCGCGGAGCGGTTGTCCAAGCGCTTCGCGCTTGCCACCTTCGCGCTTGCCCCCTTGACTCTTTCCGAACCCTCATGCTACGATGTAAAAGCTGTAAGGGAAGCCCCGGAACAGCGGTTAATTTCTTTCGCCAGAATTACGCTGTCTCGGGGCTTATTTAAACGTCTTTATGCTACCCCTTTAGGGGTTGGCTTTCAATGACGTTTACAAATTCCCTTTTGCGCGTCCGGGCCTGGCTTGGACGAATATCTTTTCAGGAGGACTCTATGAAAAACGGAACCTGCTTTTTGGGCACGTCCCCGTCCGCCCCCTCTCGTGAACAGCGGTTGGAGTTTGCGGTAAGCCAGCCGCTAGGCTGGCGGCGCAAACTCCGGAGACAACCGCGAAGCGGTTGTCCAAGCGCTTCGCGCTTGCCACGATTGCTTCGCGCCCGACGGACGGT
>JAIRMP010000056.1 GCA_031258615.1 Spirochaetaceae bacterium
AACGCTCACCCCCTTGAATACGGCTGCCCGTACCCACTGAACGCTCACCCCCTTGAATACGGCTGCCCGTACCCACTGAACGCTCACCCCCTTGAATACGGCTGCCCGTACCCACTGAACGCTCACCTCCTTGAATACGGCTGCCTGTACCTACTGAACGCTCACCCCCTTGAATACGGCTGCCCGTACCCACTGAATACTCACCCCCTTGAATACGGCTGCCCGTACCCACTGAACGCTCACCCCCTTGATGTGGACGCAACCACTTTGCGGGCGCCCCCTCCCCCTGATGAACGCGGCTGCCCGCCCTTGCTGAACGCCCCCCCTCCCCCTGGCGGCCCCTTTAGCCGGCCTTTAGGACCGTTTCACGCTCCGCTTCCAACTCCGCGATACGGCCGCGCAGTTCATCTTCGCGCTCTTTTTTGCATTTGGGGCAGGTAAAATGCTCACCCTTTAGATAACCGTGTACGGGACAAACCGAAAATGTGGGCGATATGGTAAAGTACGGAATTCTGTAGTTGTGAGCCATCGCCTTTACCAAGTCGCGGCAGGCGCGCCAGTCGTCTATAGCCTCGCCTAAGAATGCGTGAAAGACGGTGCCGCCCGTGTAGACGCTCTGCAACTTTTCCTGTAGATCGAGCGCGTCGAAAATATCCTCAGTCTGCATCACAGGCAGTTGGGTGGAATTTGTGTAGTAAGGATCATTTTCGCCTGCCGTGATGATATCGGGGTAGTGTTCCTTGTCGTGTCTGGCAAGCCGGTACGATGTGGACTCAGCGGGCGTCGCCTCAAGGTTGAAAAGATCGCCGGTCTCCTCCTGAAAGTCGGCAAGCTTGTTACGCATGAATTCAAGCACCCTAAGCGCGAAGGCGCGCCCCTTATCCGTAGCTATGGTAATATTCTGTCCCAGAAAATTCAGCAGGCACTCGTTCATACCGACAAGCCCTATCGTATTAAAATGGTTGTCAAGCGTGCCGAGGTAGCGCTTTGTGTACGGGAAGAGGCCCGATTTCAGCAGTTTGTTGACCACCTTTCGCTTTATGACAAGCGATTCTTTGGCAAGCTCCATCAAATGGAGCAGCCTGTCGAAAAATTCACCCTCGGTTTTTGAAAGATAGCCGATGCGGGGCAGGTTGATCGTAACCACGCCTATTGAACCGGTCAACTCGTCCGAACCAAACAGGCCGCCGCCGCGTTTACGCAGCTCGCGTTTGTCAAGCTGAAGGCGGCAGCACATAGAACGGACATCGCCCGGGTTGAGGTCCGAATTGACAAAATTCTGGAAGTAAGGCGTACCGTAACGCGAAGTCATCTCGAACAAGAGGCGCGTATTCTCATTGTCCCAGTCAAAGTCAGACGTGATGTTGTAGGTGGGGATAGGGTACTGAAACCCGCGCCCGTCCGCGTCGCCATCCAGCATCAACTCGATAAAAAGCCTGTTGACCCTGTCCATTTCCGGCTTGCAATCGCCGTAGGTAAAATCCATCTCCTCGCCGCCCACGATAGCCTTGTTGTCGCGAAGGTCACCGGGCACAGTCCAGTCCAGCGTAATGTTGGTAAACGGCGCCTGACTGCCCCAGCGGCTTGGCGTATTCACGCCGAAAACAAAACTCTGAAGGCACTGCTTGACCTCCTTGTCGCTCATATTGTCCGCCTTGACGAACGGGGCTATGTAGGTATCGAAGGAGCTGAATGCCTGGGCGCCGGCCCATTCATTCTGTAGGCAGCCAAGAAAATTGACCGCCTGCTGCATCAATGTAGAAAGGTGCTTTGCCGGTTTACTCGTTATCTTGTCCGGCACGCCGCCCAAACCTTCTTTGATAAGCTGCCGCAAGGACCAACCGGCGCAGTAACCGGAAAACATCGACAGGTCGTGCAGGTGAAAGCCGGCATTCCGGTGTGCGTCCGCAATTTCCGGCGTATAGATATTTTTAAGCCAGTAGTTCGCGGTGATACTGCCGGAATTGTGCAGTATGAGGCCGCCAAGTGAGTAGTTGACGTTAGCGTTCTCGTTGACCCGCCAGTCAGACTGATCCAGGTAGCCGTCCATCGTCTCGTCAATGTTGAGCATCAGCTTTTTCACGTCCCGCGTCGCTTCATGCTTGGCGCGGTACAGGATGTACGCCTTGGCGACAGCCGTTTCTCTGAACTCTATAAGGGCATTTTCGACCAAATCCTGTATCTCTTCGATCGCGGGTATGGATTTTTCATGCCTGGAGGCCATCATCTCCTCGATCATCTCTTCGACACGGCCCGTGACAGCCTCGATTTTTTTATCATCTACCCCGCCTCCCTGAGCGGAGGCCGTACCGCCAGCGCCCTTCCGGGCAGGGGCTGCGCCTTCCGCCCCTACAGTTCCGGGCGGTTTCGCATAACCATTCCGTTTGCTTCCGGCAACGGCTGCGAACGCCTTGTAAATAGCATTTTTAATTTTTGACCGGTCGTAAGGCTTTACCTCACCCGACCTCTTTACCACGTTTTTTATCACTTTTCTCTCCCAGTCTTTTAATTTCCTGAATAAATTCGTCAAGATTCTCAAAATGGCGGCATACGGACGCGAATCTTATGTAAGCCACCCTGTCGAGATGCCCCAACTTTTCCAGCGCCATCTCTCCTATGATGTTTGTAGCCACCTCCCGGTCCAAACCCGCGGAAATGACGGACTGATCCTCAATTTCGTTGACAAGCCGCTCAATGTCCATCCGCGACACAGGCCGCTTCTGGATGGCCCGTTCCAAACCCACCTCGATCTTGTTACGGTCGAAGGGCTCACGCCTGCCGTCCCGTTTTATCACCATAAACGGTTTTTCTTCTATCCGTTCATAGCTCGTAAACCTGTAGCCGCAGACCGTGCACTCCCTGCGGCGCCTGACGGCATCGCCGTTGGCAAGGGTTCTGGATTCAAGGACTTTATCATCAATGTTACCACAATGGGGACACCGCAAAGTTACCTCCCAAATTCACCATGTATTTTATATATAGTGTTTTATTTTGGTAGAGTCAAGTAGGGTACGCTAGGTATTGTGGATAGCGGGAATGACATCCAGCCGCCTTGCCGGCTCCTGCCGCGCCATGTCCCGCGAATGAACCGGGGGCTGCAAGGGAGTCATGCGGCAGGAAGCGGGGCAACAGGCAGCCTGGGGCGGCGGTTTGCGGGAATGAACCCGCCTTTCTTAATGAATTCCCCATTCTTATTATAGAAAATCTCGGCTCAGCGTTTGCGCGCCCTGCTGCCCTTAACTTAAACCAAAACCTGTGCTAAAATATTCTTATGAACTGGTTCGGCGCGATAAAGCAATTTTACAGTGTGATAAATCCAATTCTCGATGTTGCCATACTTGCCTTTCTAATATACAAAGTTTACGGACTGCTTGCAAAGACACAGGCGCTACAGTTGGTAAGAGGGGCGGGCTTTCTTGCCCTGATATTTGCCGTTGCTTACCTGTTGAAATTTAACACGCTGCTCTGGATACTAAATCTGCTGGCGCCCGGATTACTGATTGCGATAGCGATAGTTTTTCAGCCTGAGCTGCGCAAGATCATCATTCAACTAGGGCTGACAGAGATTTTTCGGCCTGACAAAAAGCCGCGTCTTGGACAACTTGAAGCGGTAATCACCGCGGCGGAGATACTTTCCGAACAGAGACGGGGCATGCTGATTATTTTTTCGCGTCGAACCAACATAAAAAATATTATTGAGACCGGCACACGTATTAACGGCGAGATTTCCTCAACTTTAATCGTTACCGTTTTTCAGTTTGACGGTCCGTTGCATGACGGAGCCATGGTGATTCAAAATGGCCGTATCGCGGCGGCAGGATGCTTTCTGCCGCTTTCCGAGCAGCAGAACATAAAAAAAAGTTTCGGCACGCGGCACCGGGCCGCGCTTGGAATGACAGAGCAGTCCGATGCGGTCGTGCTGGTAGTTTCGGAAGAAACCGGCGCGATTTCGCTCGCATACGAAGCTCAGATTTATTACGATCTATCGCCGGCGGAAATACAGGCAAAACTGCGCTCTCTGCTTGACCGTCCGGCACGGGGAGCGGCAAGCGATAGCGGGGATGACAGTGTACAGACTTCCACCGCGGATGCGGTTGAAAAACCGGTTTATGGCGGCATGACCGCTTTAACGAAGGCCGCGCTCACAGAATTTGCTGAGGGGGATTCTATTGTTGAACGCTGATAGAATGGTAAAAAGGCTTACGGAAAACAGCCCCCAGAAAATAGTGTCGGTAGTTATGGCGATTTTCCTTTTTATGTTTCACAATATAAACTTATTGAAATCAAAAACCATTTCTTCAAAATTGCAGGTTGAAGGCCATACAAACCTGATAATTACAAATATTGTACCCGAAAACGTAAGCGTAACGCTGTTGGGTGATGAAGATCATATTGCCAATATATCCGGGGATGATATAATAACCTTCATTGACATAAGCGACTATGACATAAAAGGAACCTACCGTATTCCCGTTCAAATAATAAAAACAGGCAACGCGCTGAACATTGACACGCTTGAAATATCTGTTGATCCGGTCGATATCCGACTCCAATTTGACAATGTATCCGCCAAATCGATCGGAATTTCGCCGGATATTTCAGGGACCCCTGCGGCGGGATACGATCTTGTATCAGAAGATATTAAACCGTCCCGGATTCAGATTGAAGGCCCTGAAACTTTAGTAAACAGCATAAATTATGTAACAACAATACCGCTCGATATATCGGATCGTTACAGTGATTTTTCAGTCATGCTGGAACTTGTAAATCCCGGCCCGCTTTTTACGATACGCGGAGACAATTATGTGGAGTACAGCGCAACGATACGGCCTGCCTATATTTCAAAGGATTTTTCGGATGTTTCATTGAAAGCGGTAAATTTGAATGATATGTTTACGGCCAAAATTCAGCCGGATACAGGGGAGATAACGCTGCATGGAAAGTACGCCGATATTGAAAACTTTGTTCCGGTTGACGGTCTGTTAACGGTAGACTGTTTGGACATAAAAGATGAAGGGACGTTTGAACTGCCGGTAACGGCTGATTCAGGCGGGTTGTTTGAAACGGCCGGTTATACGCCGGCAACCGTAGTGGTAACGGTAACAAAACGGTAAAAATGACGGCAACAGAGTTAAAGAAAGAGGATGCCGGGCTCAAAATATCATACTTGTCAAAAGAAGTGTATGTTTGCCCTGTTTGTGATGAGGAATTCAAACGTGAAGAATTGTTGTCCGGCAGCGGACGTTTAAACGCTGGCGAGCTTACGGACGAATTGCACCGTTTGTATGTACCGTCCGCAAAGTACGGCAGTATCTATCCGCTGGCGTATCAGGCCACTGTTTGCCCCAACTGCTGGTTTTCCTCCATGCAGAGCGATTTTAACAGGCTGCCAAAAGAAAAAATTTATGACGTTGCCGCGGATGAAGAAAAGCGCCGTGAAGAGGTTGAATTGATATACCCCGGCATAGATTTCAGGAAGCCGCGTACGCTCGCTACAGGAATCATATCTCAATATTTGCTTCTGCGGTGCTATGATTATTACAGAAGCGATACATCGCCGACGATCAAACAGGCGGTTGCCGCGCTGCGCGCGGGCTGGCTTCTTGATGAACTGGATAAAAAGGAACATGGCCAGCATTACGATTGGCTTGCAGTGCTGTTCAAAAAAAAGGCGGGTTTTCTCTATCTTGAAGCGCTTAAGCGTGAACAGAACGGTACGGAAACGCTTTCTGCCATGGGTAACCTTGGGCCGGATACCGATAAAAATTACGGTTATGAGGGGATGCTTTATATGGCAGGACTTCTTCAGTACAAGTATGGCGATACGAATGACGCCGAACGCCGTATTGCCACGCTAAGCGAAGCCAAGCGGAACCTTGCAAAAATGCTTGGGCTTGGAAAATCGTCAAAAAGTAAACCGGGGCCTTTGATAGAAAAATCCCGCGCCTTGTACGATGCTATCGCTAAGGAGCTAAACGAGTTAGATTGATTTATAGTATGTACCCGGGAAAAATACTTGGTCTCAACGCTTTTGCCCAGAACATCCACCAAAGTATCAGCCGTTAAAACTTTATCCTGGATTTCCAGCGGCATCTTTTTTTACCACAAGCCCGCGTTCCAGCCTGTGATCTTTTACTTCAAGAATTTTTATTACAAGGTCGGCAAATTCCAGCTCGGTTTGTTCGCCGTCTTCAGGAACCTTGCCAAGTA
Source organism: Spirochaetaceae bacterium (assembly GCA_031258615.1). Lineage (GTDB taxonomy): Bacteria > Spirochaetota > Spirochaetia > Treponematales > Breznakiellaceae > JAIRMY01. The sequence continues at coordinate 6,211 of JAIRMP010000056.1, forward strand.
TGCCCAGCACCAGGCCGGCAAACGTGTCGTACTGATCTACGGGAAGCCTTACATCAAGGGCGGCGGCCAGCTTGTCCAACGGTGCGGCGCCGTTTACAAACCATTCACCGGCGGGAGACTTTTCGATGAGCGGCGCGCCGTCAACACTGTCGTCAATACTGCCTACTATTGCTCCCAGCAGGTTGTACATAGTGATTATGCCTGTAAACCCGCCGTACTCATCAATCACCAGGGCAAAGCTGTCGTGGCCGCTTTTCATTTTTTTAAAAAGCAGGTCAGCCTTAAGCGACTCGGGAACAAAGAGGGCTTCATGTACGGCATTTTTCATTACATTGGCCCGTGTATGGTCATTGAGCAGCAGATAATCACGTGTCGAAAGCACCCCAACTATATCATCTGCCGTATTTCCGCAGACAGGATAATGGTTGTAGGGGTTGTTTATTATCGTTTTGCGCCATACTTCGTCATTGTCCCTTAAAAACAGTATTACAGTGTCAAGCCTGTGCGTCATAAAATCGGAGGCGCTGCTGTTGTCAAATTCAAAAACATTTTGAATTATTTCTTTTTCATTCTGTTCTATCACGCCCTGCCTGCTTCCGGCATCCACCATCAGGCGTATCTCTTCTTCCGTTACCGAGCTTCCCGTGTTATTTGGATCTATGCCGAGGATAAATAGCACAGCATTGCTTGTTCTGCTGAGCAGCCATACGGCAGGATAAAAAAGTTTTGAAATTATTAAAATAAAAATAGACATTAAATACGCAAGGTGTTCCGCCTTTTTCATCGCGACCCGTTTGGGGACAAGCTCACCAAAAACTATCGTAACAAACGATAATAGAATCGTAATCAGTACGAGTGAAATTGTTTTTAATGCCGAATCTGTGAACGGGAGCTTTGCGCGGGAAAGAAACATGACGAGCTTGTTTGAAAAATTATCCGCCGCAAACGCGCTGCCCAGAAAACCCGCAATTGTGATGCCGACCTGTATCGTCGCAAGGAATTTTTCGGGCTGCTTTGTCAGAGACAACAGGCGTTTTGCATTTTTATTGCCGTCTTTGGCGCGTTTTTCAAGTTTTGCTTCGTTCAGGGATATTAGCGCAATTTCCGCCGACGCGAACACCGCGTTCAGCATGATAAGGACCATCTGTAGCAAAAGCTGACATAAAAGCGGGTCCTGCGGAGGGGAATCGTTCATACTCTTTGTTGTTTTAACCTCATATAAAAACAGAGCGCCGTTGCCGTCAATGCATGTATGTATGGAGGGCTGCCAACTCCGCGCGTAACCTCGTCCGCGCTTATTTTTTCCGCCGTGATGAACTCGTCCTTGTCGGGCTGTAGATCGCCGGCAACGGTTATATCTTCCGCCAAAAAGAAATGAACGCGGTTTGACATTATAGCCGGGTTGGGACTCATAACACCGAGTTTTGTTATTTTACCGGCGACACAACCGGTTTCTTCCCGCAGTTCCCGCGCCGCGCCCTCCAGCGGGGACTCACACGCCTCAATGACGCCGCCAGGAAATTCAATACTCATTTCACGCGAGCCATGCCGCCATTGCCGCACCATAAAAAAGGCGTCCCCGCCGTCAAGAACGGGAACAACAACGACCCAGTCGTTGGTTTCGATTACGGTAAACGATTCACGTTCACCCTCCGGCGACAGGCACAAGCAGTTTGCTACGGAAAAAATCCGCGCGTCAAAAACAATACGCCGCTCAAGCTCCTGCCATTTAAGCTGGTCATCACCCATATTTCAATGATAGCGCTAATTTCCCGGAATTGGAAGAGGGCAGTATGGCGGTTTGCGTCATGTTAGCCACGGCAATGCTGGAACAAGCCGCTTGGCGGCTTGTCGCTGCCAGGCGCGCCAGTTGAACGCGCCTGACACGCGGTACGAGCACAAACCGCGGAGCGCCACGCGGTTTCATTATAGCGGAAAGCCCGGTTTCCGGCGCTTTGCGCCGGAAATGCGCCCAAAAGATGCAGCTTCCTATACGTTTATTCTGGCGCTGCCGTTTAAGAGGTAGACTCAACGGGCTTGGTTATGGTAGCTTTTACGCATGGCAAAAAAACAGACGGTAAAGTTGCCGCACAAAACAGCGTAACGAACTGTGTATAGATGCATGGCATTTTAAGTGCTTATGCAAAAAGGAAATAACATGACCAAAAGGTCATGTTATTTCTGTGCGGTTCCTGGGCTGCCTGTTGCAGGGGAGGCCTGCGACGGTAAACCGCTTTGCGGTTTGCGCCTGACGTTTTGCAGCTTGCTGCGCTCTAAACGGAAGGAAAGATGAGGGCGTTGCGGAGGCCGGTTCCCGCAGAGAGGCGGCAAGTGCAGGGCGCTTGCCATAGGAGATTGGCGATGAGGTGCAAACCGCAAAGCGGCTTGCACGTTTGCTTAGGAAAACTTCACCCTTTGCAGGACTGGGCGGCGCGGGCTGTAGGCGGGGGGGGGGGGGGGGGGGGTTACCGTTTTTACAAAAACACGCCCCTGTTTTTAGGTATTTTGCCAATCCACAGCCGGGTTGTGTTTTTGTTTTTCGGTGTGTGGGTGCTTGTCTCTCGTTGGTTGTGATGGTCATTTTGTCTCTCTCTCGCGCGGGGGGGGGGGGGGGGGGGGGGGGGGGGGGGGGGGGGGGCGGGGCCCCCCCCTGCCCTTTATTCCATCTCACCTCA
>JAIRMP010000024.1 GCA_031258615.1 Spirochaetaceae bacterium
CAAAGCGGCGCATTTTACAGGAAGGGAGGCTGTTTACAGGGCGCGCCCGTACAAGCGGGGAACCATGAAAACAGCCGCCTTGCAAAGGAAATTGCCATGAAAGACACTTACGGAAACGGCGCCAGTGAACGCGCCGCCATGAACAACCGCGCCGCTGTCAGCGCGAACGGCGCTTCGACAGAGCGGTCAACTCCCTCTGCCCCCCCCCCCCCCCCGACCGTTAAGTAGTTTTCTTCTTTTACCCATCATACTATTCGTCTTCTTGTTCGCCTCCTGCGGGGATGCCGAAAGCGGCCCTGGGGGAAACTCCGCCCCGGAACCGGGAAGCCCCGGCAACCCGATACCCCTGGAAAAGGACGGCGTCCTTGACTGGCCGGCCACGCTCGCCGAAATAGCCGCCGCAGGTAAGTACGTAACCCTGGACCTTTCGGCCTGTACCGGCGTTACGGAGTTTGACCCCGGCACGGCAAACACCGGCGAAAAGTACATCATCTCCCTCGTCCTGCCCGATGGGGCGACGGGCATCAAGGAGGGCGATCCCGACAACCCCACCTTCAAGAACTTCATGGAACATAAGAGCATTACCGGAGCAGGTGTCACAAATGTCGGCGATGTCGCATTCCGTAACTGCGCCGCCCTAACCACGGCGAGCTTCCCTAAGGCAACCTACATCGGCGTTTCCGCCTTCGCCGGCTGCGTCGCCCTGACCACGGTGAGCTTCCCTAAGGCAAGCTCCATCGGCGCTTACACCTTCTATGACTGCCGTGCCCTGACCACGGTGAACCTGCCGGCGGCAACGACCCTCTGGATTTATAATTTCTGGAACTGCGCCGCCCTGACCACGGTGAACCCGCCGGCGGCTTGAAATTTTGGGGCAGGTCGGGCAAAAATTTGGTATGGCAAACGGAAAAAAACGGAATCTTGTAAAGAATTTTCTGCGGGGCAGGCTAAGGTTCACAGAATTTGCGATTACAAACGCCTGCATCGCAAAGTGTTCATTCTGCGATATATGGAAACAGCATCCAAAAATATTTGTAGACAGGGAAAAGGCGCTCAGCGCGATAGACAGGCTCGCCGACTTGGGCGTGGGGCACCTCACGATAACGGGCGGCGAGCCGCTGCTTCACCCCGATGTTACCGACTTCGTGGCGCGGGCGACGGCGCGCAGGATGAACAACGCCGTGCTGAACGCGGCCCCCTCGCTTTTGATGCGGAACGACATTTTAAAAAGGCTTGAGGATTCAGGCTGCGATATCCTCAGCGTATCGTTTGATTCAGGCGATCCCGTGACGATGGCGGAATCGCGCAAGATACCCGGCATCATGGACGATATGGCGCGGGCCTTTGAGATGGTCAGGAAAACCAGCCTGAAAACGATGGCCTCGGTTCTTATCTGGAACGACAACTATGACAAACTCGAAGAAGTCTGCATCCGCGCAAAGAATATGGGCTACGATTTTATATCGTTCAACTACCCGACCTTTTCGCAGTCAAAAGTCTACCCGCTGGGCGGAGAGGGAGTGAGCCTTTCCCGCGACAAGGTGATACAGGGGCTGGAGGCGGCGATCCGGCTCCGCAAAACTGAAAAGTACGGCATCATCAACTCGGCCATTTCCATGCGGAACATCATCACCTACCTTAAAGACCCGGACAAGACGGCTTTTCACTGTCTTGGCGGAAACCACGTGCTGTTTTTGGACTGGTTCTTTGACATACACCCCTGTATGCAGCTTCCCAAAACGCTTGGCAACATCCTTGACCCTGACATGAACGAGGACTGCCTCCGTATGCCGCCCTGCAACGACTGCAACATGAGCTGGTACCGCGACCTGAGTATGTTCATGCACGGTATGCGGAGTATCCCTATCCTGCTGGAATCTTTGGGCGGCACAAGAAACTTTATCTAGCGGCGGCAAAATAGATTTTCAGTTATGGGAAGAAAAAGCAGACGCATCAAGGCGGTACTGCCTGAAAAATGGATGGAAAAAAAATGGTGCCCCTACTGCAACGGCAGTGACGGGAATAAAAAAGAGGTATACGATTCCCCGGAAGACGCCATGTTCATGGCGGAACATATAAAAACAGAACGCGGTGTAGCCCTTAAAGTTTATAGGTGCCCGTACAAAACCGGCTGGCATCTGACCAAAGACAACGAGACGGACGGCGCGGAAAGTCGCACGCGAAAAATGCGGGATAGCGATATTCCGCTGTCATCCCGGTACAACGACAGCGTTCGCTGGGAATATGTTGAAGAAGACGCAAGTCCTCCACGCGCTTACACGGGAGAGGTGACTCCCGCCAGCCTGCGTAAACCGGCGCATACCAGCCAAGAGAACAACATAGAAAGGATAGCGCCGCGGGAGAGAGACAAAAACATTTCACTGGAAGGCAGGGTTGTGGAAATAGTAAAAAACGTCAGTATAGAGGGTATATTCAAAATCAATCCGGACAATTTATTTTCGGCGGTCATTGCGAAAGATTTTATGGACGGCGAGTACCAGCAGATAACGGTTCATGCCGGGCGCGGCGGGGACCGTACCGGCAGCTATACTGCTCTGGTAAAAAAAACTTTAATGCAAAAATACAGAATCAAAAAAAACGATACGGTAAGGCTTGTCGTCAGCGGAAGGCGCGTAAACAACAAAACGGTATGGAGATGCGAAAGCATAACTCCATATTCGTAAAACAATGCCGGCGGCCTTACATTAAACGCGGCAGTCCGCTATAATGGCGGCATGATAAAAAGTATCGCTCAATTTATCCTTGCCCTGAACAGCAATGAAAAAAAGACTCAGGTTGCCGCCGGTTTTTCGTGGGGTGTGCTGCTGGCGCTTCTGCCGGCGGGGAATGTTTTTTGGATTGCGCTGTTTCTGTTATCGCTTTTTTTAAAGCACAACCACGGCGCAAAACTACTTGTAACGGCCATCCTTAAACTTGCCATGCCGCTTATTTACCCTTTCACCGACATGATAGGCTGGGCGATCCTTAACGCCGGAGAACTCCGCCCATTCTTTACCACGCTGTACAATATGCCGTTTGTCCCCTTTACCCGATTTAACAACACGCTTGTCGCGGGCGGGCTGGCAGCCGGCATGGTCCTTTGGATTCCCGTGTTCATCCTGATGAACACGCTTATCCCTCTGTACCGCAATTCCTTTTTGCCAAAGATCGCCAATTCAAAGATTGTAAAGGCAGTCAAGGAACTGCCGTTCATTTCAAAAATCGGCGATGCCGTTACAGCGTTAAAAGAAATGCGGGATGCCAATACGGGGGTAATGTAAACGCCATGACAAAAAAAACGCCTGGCCTGTTCCGTAAACCAATACCGGAAAAAAAATTTATAAAAAACATAATCAAATTCATAGAGATAAAGGCGGACAGGGAGTACCTTTTTTCGGTATTTGAATTGAAAGACGGCTTTTATACGGTAAAGCCCGGCATTACAAAAAAGGACGCGGCAAGGTTAAAGGCGCTTGCAAAGGCGGTAAAATCAAACCGTGCGTGGTCCGTTCGCGTACTTCCGCTGGCCGCCGCAATAATAATCGTTTCCGCCGTCGTGACTTTTTGCCTGTTTTTTATGAATCCGCTGCTGGAGCGGGCGCTTGAACAGGGTCTTGAAAACCTGTTTGAGGCGCGCGCCGAAGTCGACAACTTTCACCTGAACCTTTTACGGTTTAGAGTCGGCGTGTCCGGCATACGGGTGGCGGACCGTGACAATCCGATGACGAATCTGTTTCAGATGGGGCGCGCCGAGATACGGCTTTTACCGCAGGCCGTACTGAAAGGAAAAGTTTATATAGAGGAGGTAAGCGCCGCCGGTATACAGTTTGGTACGCCGCGCACGGTTTCCGGCGCGCTGCCTGAGCATCCGGCAAAAGATACAAAGCCGAAAACGAAAGCGCCCGCGCCGCCGCCGCTGATTGACCTTGCGCAATTTGACGCGATGGAACTGGTGCAGCGCGAGGCGGACAGCCTTAATTCAAAAAAATTGTACGAAGAAGCGGCGGCGTTATACACTACGGCATTTGAAACATGGAATACACGTGTTGCCGATTCAAAAAAACAGATCGCTGAACTTCAGGATGCGGCAAAGCCGTTTATCGAATTCAATATCAGCAGCATTGATGTACGGAATCCCGCCGCGGTACAGAATGTGATAAAGCTGGTAAACGACGGGAAAACTGCGCTTGACAGGATTAAAGGCACGGCAGACCTGGCAAACGGCATAGCCGCCGGCCTTCAGGATGATATAAAGAATATTGACGCGCTTCAAAAAAACGCGGTAAACGCGGTACGGGCGGACATTGATCACCTGAAAACCTACATTGATTTTTCCAGCGGCACGTACGACGGCATAATTGATCCTGTCCTGCGCCAGATTCTGACCGGCGTGGCATGGCAGTACATAAATTACGGAAAACGCGCACTGGAAATTTTTGAAAAAATAAAAACTTTTCAGGCCGCGCGGCAGGCGGAGAAAAAAACGGAAAAAAAAGAGGTATTCAAAGGCCGCGATGTTGTTTTTCCGTCCCGTCAGTACCCGTCATTCTATATGGGAACGCTGGCATCAGATTTTACGATTCAAGGCTGGAACAGCGCGTTTGATCTGCGTGATGTAAGTTCCGATCCGGAAATTACCGGCAGGCCTGTATCACTAAAGTTGTCGGTTACGGAAACGGAGGGGGACAGACGCTTCGTTTCGTTTACCGGTAAGGCCGATTTCCGCGATTCTGCGGAAGAATTGTTTGAAGCCGGACTTGGCGGCGGCAACTTCCAGTTCAGTGCGGCGGCGGAGCTTGACGCGGTTGGGATAAGCGGTTTTAGCGGCATGGCCGGCATGGAACTAAAGGCGGCTGGCGACAGGGATGGCGGAGTATACATTTCAGGAAGCGCCGGCATCGAGTCTCCAGCGTTGCTTGATCCACGGGGGACGGTAGCGCAGGCCATAGCCCAGGCTGTCCGCGAGGCATCAATAATAGAGCTTGGTTTTGAGTACACCCATCCTGCCGAATCTTCCGGCGATGTTTTTTCGGTCAGTACCAACATAGGCAGCCTTGCAGCGGCGGCCCTTAAAAAAATGGTGACGGAGTACGCAAACAAGGCGGCTGCGGAACTTGAGCGGGCCGTTCGCTCGTACATAGACTCGTATGCCGGAGAGTACCTGTCAAACGATGATTTGGACAAACTTCTAGCGGCAGCCAGGGGCGACAGGGACGCGATTGGAGGACTCCAATCGCTTTTACAGAACAAGATTTCCGAAATGGAAAACAAGGTTAGAGGAGCCGCGGAAGAAAAGGCCGCCGCCGTTGTGGAGCAGGCCAAACAGAAAGCTGGTGAAGCAGCCTCAAACGCCGCCGGAAAAGCGGGGGATGCGGCAAAGAACGCGCTACAGGGGCTTTTTAACCGCAATTAAGCAATCACGGCTGCGTCATAACCAGTCCTCTATGGTTATGCGTAAGCCCCCCCCCTTCTAAATCCTCTTCGCCGGCCTTCACTAACCAGCGGTTGTCTCCGGAGTTTGCTACGCAAGCGCGGAGCGCTTTCTCCGCAAACTCCTACCTACTCGTAAAGCCTCATCGTAAAGCCGCTTGCAAGGATGACTCGTAACCCGTTATCTTTCACGCTTAACGACTCGCAAGGACGACTCCTGAGCTATTGGCATACGTTTGGTGCAGGCCGGCCTGCCTGGCCTGCCTGGCCTGTTATTTTCCGACACAGAAATTGTTGAACATTGCTTCCAGGATGTCGGCGGTTGAGACCTCGCCGGTAATTTCGCCCAGACTGTTGACAGCCTCGCGGAGAGAGGGCGCTATGATGTCGGCGGGGAGCCCCTCGTCATGCAAGGACAGCGCGTTTTCCGCGCAGCCAATCGCCGCGTCGATGAGAGCCTTCTGGCGGCCGCTGCCAAGCGCCGCGCCGGACATCCCGTCCGGCGCGGCGGCGCCCGCCGTTTTTTCCAGAGTACGGGCGATCCTTTCGTACAACAAATTGAGACCCGCGCCCGTTTTTGCGCTGACAGCGCAAAGATTTGCGGCGCAAAAACGGGCGTCCCCGGTTGGCGGCGGTACAAGGTCGGCCTTGTTCCAGACCGGCAGGACGGGGACGCCTTTCCGCTCCCTGATAAAATCTTCCGCGCCGGCTATGACCTCACCGCCGTCTGACGCTCCGTCCAGCACGAGGATAACGAGGTCGGCCTCATCCAGCAAGCCGACACTACGCTCAATGCCGAGCCTTTCCAGCGCGTCACCCGATTCACGGAGGCCGGCGGTGTCTGCCAGGCGGATCGGAATACCTTCAATAGAAATCCAGCCTTCTATCCAGTCGCGGGTGGTGCCGGGTATTTCGCTTATGATCGAGCGTTCCTCCCGCAACAGCAGGTTAAAGAGGCTTGACTTACCGGCGTTGGGCTTACCGGCGATAACGGCGAGCGCCCCGTCGCGGTAAAGTTTTTCGGCGCGGTAGGAACGCTCAAGCCGGCGGAGCCTGGACAGCGCCTCCACCACCGCTTCCCTGCCGGGCAGGGCCTCGTCATCGGCGGCCACGCCGTCAAGCTCGGAATAGTCGAGTAAAAGCTCTATTTCCGTCAACGCCTCGAGAAAAAGATTGTTGATATGCCGTATTTCCTGTTCCAGGACGCCGGAAAGCCGCGATACGGCCCGCCCGCGGCCCGTATCGCTTTTTGCCGAGACAATTTCCAGCACCGCCTCGGCGCGTGTCAGGTCGATTTTGCCGTTTAAAAAGGCGCGGAAACTGAATTCCCCCCGCAGGGCCGGCCTAAACCCGTGTTTGTACAGGGTTTGAAGCACAGCCCGTCCGGCGGCAAGCCCTCCGTGACAGCTTATATCCATGCCGTCCTCGCCGGTATAGCTTTTCGGGGAGCGGTAAACGCTGATCAGAACCTCGTCGATCCGCCTGCCACCGTCCACGATCCAGCCGTAAACAACGCTGTTTCCCGCCGCTTTCCGCAACGCCTCCGGCCGCGAAAAGCAGCCGGAAAGAAGATCGACACAGGATTTTCCGGAAACGCGGACAAGAGTCAGCGCGCTTTCAGCAAGCGCGGTCGCGCAGGCCGCGATCGGCCCGTCATCGCCGTAAAAACCTTCGTCCTGTCCGCCGCTTCCGCCGTGTCCGCTAAAAAAGTTTGCCATAAGCCCCCGCAGGACTTCAGTATACCACAGGCGAGCGCGGAATGGCAGCACGGGATCACTTCCAGCCACAAATCCACCAGAGGGTTTCACGTATTGCGTTCAGGCCGCAACGGGGTGCTTGACGGAAACCGTGAGCAGCAGTAACATTTCTACTTAACGTTGACAAAAATACGCTTGACAAAATGTGCCGGCGGGCTTGACATTTTTTTTAAAGTTGTATAGGATTACATCAATGGGGGCGTAGCGAAGCTGGTTTATCGCGCTGGCCTGTCACGCCGGAGACCGCGGGTTCGAGTCCCGTCGCTCCCGAAATTTTGTTACTGCCATTCCCCGGTTGTGTAATGGTAGCACGGCAGACTCTGGATCTGCTTGTGGGGGTTCAAATCCTCCCTGGGGAAATGAGCTAATTCCTGCACTACAGGGAATTGCTGAACAGCCGCCGGAAGAACCGGCGGTACAGCAAACTTCACGTTTATCTTAGGCCGGCAGATTTCATGTAAAAAGGGTCGCTTCCGCTTGTCGATGTACCGGCAGACCGTACTTCTTTTAAAATTTTGTGTTTTGTCATCGGGCGATCTTTTCCAGCGTTGCTCTTAGTGAGCGGCAATATTAACGACATATGTTGAACCAACATGATAATGTCCCCGTATTAACAATTTAGAAATGACCCCTATGGTAAGATAAAGGCAGGAGGAAACGATGGCTGGAAAAATACCAATGGGGAAAAAAGAATTGCTAAGGGGAAAACTAATGGCGATGGTGGAGGAGGGAAAAATGACGCTGAAAGAAGCCGGGAAACGGCTGGGGATAAGTTACCGGCAAGTAAAGCGAATAAAAGCGTCATACAAAAAAAACGGGGATGCCGGGCTGGTACACGGCAGCAGCGGAAAAAAATCGAATCGCCAAATAAGCGATGAGATACGGGAAAAGGTGATAAAAACATATCAGGGGCGGTACAGCGATTTCGGCCCAACATTTGCGGCGGAGAAACTGCTTGAGGTTGAGGGAGTGAAAATATCAGCGGAGACGCTTAGGAAATGGCTGCTGAAAGAAGGGCTATGGGAGAGGCAACGAAAGGCAAGCGGGCACCGGAGCAGAAGGGAACGCAAAAAGTGTTTTGGGGATTTAATACAAATTGACGGCAGTCATCACAGGTGGTTTGAGGAGCGCGGGGTGAAATGCTGCCTTATGAACATGGTTGATGACGCGACCGGGATAACATTTTCTATACTGTTTGATGAGGAAACGATAGAAGCCGCAATGGGGGTGTTAAGAGGCTGGATAGAGCGTTATGGGATACCTAAAGCCTTGTATTGCGATCATAAGAATTGCTACATCATAGACCGTGAAGCGACCGAAGATGAACTGAGGCGGGGAATAACGAAACCGAAAACCCACTTTCAAATCGCGTGTGAGAAACTGGGGATTGAAGTCATTCCCGCCGGAAGCCCGCAGGCTAAGGGCCGTGTTGAGAGAAATCACGGAGTATATCAAGACCGCTTCGTAAAAGAACTGCGGCTTGCCGGTATATCGACAATAGCGGCGGCGAACCGGTTTTTACAGGATGATTATCTGCCTAAAATAAACGCGAAGTTTGCGACAGCGCCCAAAGAGGCTGTCGATTCCCATGTACCGCTTATGGGAATAGAGTTGGGTGAAATCTTTGTTTACCAGTACGACCGTGTAGTTGCTAATGATTATGTGATACGTTTTGAGACGAGGCAGTTTCAAATACTGAATACAAACAAGGAAAGACCGAGGCCAAAGGACAGGGTATTGATACACAAAAAAGTAGACGGAGAAATAAAGATTCTCTGGAAAAACAAACCGTTGAAAATACGGGAAATCATTGTAGAGGAGGTTGGAAATCCGGAGCCATTGACCGCCTGAATTTATTGCCGGAGGGGACATTTCTACTTTGGCTAAATAGGGGACATTTCTACTTTGGGTTGACAAAAATTCGCGAAAAACTTGTTTTTTTAGATTTTTTGCGCTATAATGTATAGTAGCTAGAAGGGAGTCAGCCCCGAATCAGCGCCATATTTCTTGCAGGAAATTCGCTGAACCGGGGCTTCCTTAAACGTCTCTATGCTACTCCGTTAGGGGTGTGTTTTCAACGGACGTTTTAGGTTTTCTCCTTTTTGCCCGTCCGGGCCTGGCCTGGACGATCAAATTCTTAGGAGGACTCTATGAAGAAGAGTCTAATTTTTTGGTTTGCCGCCGCCACGTGCGCGGCATGGATTTTAGTTGGGTGCGAAAGCCC
>JAIRMP010000107.1 GCA_031258615.1 Spirochaetaceae bacterium
CTATCTCCGCCTGTCCCAATATCAACAGGAGTTTTGTTCAGGGAAACATATACCGCGATTCGTTTTTGGATGTTTGGAATAAGCGGTTTGAAATCATGCGGGATCGCGGATGGACAAAAACGGGAATATGCAAAGACTGTAAAAATTACCGGAATTGTTCAGGCGGCCCCATGCATTTATGGACTGAAAAAAAAGATAATATTTTAACCTGTATCCATAACCGTCTGCAAACAGCGGCCCTGTCCCGAATTGCTGAACATTGACTGCTTCAAACATTATAAATAAGCGTATAAGGAAATTATCAGGGCTGGTGTTCGCAAACTATGGCGCGGGAATAAGCGTTTTGGCCAGCTTCATGCCGGCGACAGTAAAGGCAACGCAGAGAATGTTGGAGAGCAGAACGTTGGCGAGCGCGAGCCTTGCCTCCCCGTTCAACAGATAACGGGCAGTTTCCAGCGAGTATGCGGAAAACGTGGTATACCCGCCCAGGAAGCCCGTTATCGCGAACAGTCGGAACTGATCGGGGAGGAGGCGTGTTTCAAATGCCGTAAACAAAAACCCAATCAGCAGTGAGCCTACAACGTTTACCGTGAATGTTCCGGCGGGAAAAGGCGTTTCAAACACCTTTTTTATAAACTCCGCCGACAGGTAACGGAGCAAAGCCCCGATTCCACCGCCAAACACTACAAACAAATACTTCATTTTTTACATTTACCCCCCCCCCCCCCCCAGGCATTGGGGGAGGGGGCGTATATATTTTTAGAAAATAGCGACCACGCTGCCGTCCTGCCATTTGTTGTTGATAAAGTTTTTGATTTTTGCGGAGGTAAGGGCGCCGCGCAGGGCCTGTATGCGGGGATCGTTTTCCGAGCCTTTCCGTACAACGACAATATTGACGTAAGGGGAATCGGCGTCCTCAATGATTATCGAATCGTTTACCGGGCTTAGGCCCGCGTCAAGGGCATAGTTTCCGTTTATGCACGCCGCGTCAACATCCTCCAGGCTGCGGGGAAGCTGGGCCGCTTCGAGCGCGCTGAATTTGAGGTTTTTGGGATTCACGGTTATGTCCAGCACGGTCGCCTCAAGACCCGCGTCCGGTTTAAGCGTAACCAGGCCGTTGTCCTGGAGCAGAAGCAGCGCCCTGCCGCCGTTGCTCGGGTCGTTAGGGATCGCTATCGTCGCGTCCTGGGGAAGTTCGGCAAGGCTCTTGTACTTCCTGGAGTACAGGCCAAACGGCTCAATGTGTACGCCGAACGCGCTGACAAGTTTTTCCGTCCATTCGCTGTTCGATTCGAGGTACGGGATATGCTGAAAGAAGTTGGCGTCAATATCGCCGGAAATCAGCGCCGTATTCGGCGTCACATAATCGGTAAATTCGATTACCTGGAGCTTGATGCCCTGCGCCGCAAGGTCATCCTCAATTTCGGCCAGCATCTCAGCGTGCGGTACCGGCGTCGCGCCGACTTTCAGCGTTTTGTCGTCTTTCTTGCAACCAGCCATAACGAAAAGCGCCGCCGCGAACACCAATGTCAGCGCCGCGGCTGTTACAGTAATTTTTCTCATAATTCCTCCTAAGAATTATCAATATTTTTTTAACCTTTACACGAAGGTTAACTTACAAATTTTGTATCCCTACCGTTTAGACAGCAGGCTGCGGCTTACCAGCGTACCGGCGGCCTGGAAAAGTTCCACCAGCAGGAGGATCACTATCACGGCGGCAACCGTAACCTCCATGCGGAAACGGTAATAGCCGTAGCGAATCGCCATATCCCCCAAACCCTCGCCGCCTATCGCCCCCGCCATCGCCGAATAGCCTATCACCGTGATGATGGTAAGCGCGAGTCCCGAAATCAGCGCGGGAAGGGCTTCCGGTACCAGCACCTTCCATATTATTTGCTGATCCGTTGATCCCATCGCGCGCGCCGCCACGAGGACGCCGCTTTCAACCTCCTGTAGGGCGGACTCAGTGACACGCGCCACGAAGGGGGCCGCCGCTATCGCAAGTGGTATTATGACGGCGGTGGGTCCTATGCTGGTACGGATGATGAGCCTGGAAAGAGGCATCACCAGCACCATCAGAATGATGAACGGGAAAGACCGGAACACGTTCACGAGGCGGGACAGCACGTTGTACAGGACGCGGCGCGGTTTCAGGCCGGCAGGCGAAGCGCCGTACAGCACTATACCGAGCGGAAAGCCTATGATACAGGCAAACAGCGTTGAGACAAGCGTCATATATACGGTTTGCGCGGTGCACTTGGGCAGAAGCGCCATTATATCCGACATTTTGTTACTCTTTTACCAGATTTTTTGCCGCATCCGTTTTTGGATCGTCAAAGATTGACGCGACTGTTCCCGTTTCGACGATCCGTCCCCCGTCCATCACCGCCACATCCTCGCATACCGCCCGGATAACGTCCATCTGGTGGGTAACGAGGATCACGGTGATCCGCAACTGCCGCTGGAGATCGCTTATCAGCGACAGAATCGAGCGGGTCGTCTGCGGGTCCAAGGCGCTCGTAGCCTCGTCGCAGAACAGCACACGCGGACGCGCGGCAAGCGCCCGTGCTATCGCGACACGCTGTTTTTGTCCGCCGGACAGTTCCCGCAGCCGCGACTTGGCCTTGTCGCTTATCTGCACCATGTAAAGCAGCTCCTCCACGCGGGAATCGATCTCCTTCCTGCCTAAACCGGCGATTTCAAGCGGGTACGCTATGTTGCCCATCACATTCCGTGACGAAAAGAGGTTGAAATTCTGAAAAATCATCCCCATCTGCCGCCGTCTCATCAAAAGCGCCCTGCCCTTGAGCGTGTCAATCCGCTCGCCGCCATAGTAAAGCTCCCCGCCGTCCGGCGGTTCCAGCAGGCTGATTATACGCAGCAGGGTAGACTTTCCCGCTCCGCTCCTCCCTATTATGCCAAAGATACACCCGTCATTTATGGTGATGTCAACATTATCAACCGCCGTCAGTCCGGCGTACCGCTTCGTAACGCCGTGCAGCCTAATCATAAACAAAAGATACCCCATATCATCGTCCTGTTTCAATATATAGGGCATTTATATTAGTATATCAATATGTTTAATAAGATATATCGCTAATGGGTGACGGCAGTGAGCAATGGCGAGAAGGCAGGAGTTTGCGGTAAGCCAGCCGCAGGCTGGCGGCGCAAACTCCGGAGACAACCGCGTAGCGGTTGTCCAGCCGCTTGCGCAAACTCCGGATTATTGATTGTCCGTGTGAACAATGGGCGGGGATCACTGGTACATGATGATAACGGGGCGCGGGTCGAGCGCGTACACTTCTTTCGGGGTAAGCAGCGGGGAATCGACAAGCACGCCCGGCAGCTTGAAGTCATAGAACAGTTTGAACGCTTTTACCGGCATATTTTTCGCCTGCGCGTTGAATTTGTAGGTGTCCAGTTTTTCCTTTGGGGTGCCTACGCCGTCCATGCAGTGTACCAGCCGCACGCGCTCAAAATCGGCCCTTATGCCGGCGCGGTTCCGTATCATTACATCCCTGAACTGGTGAATCAGCAGTATGCGGTCGCCCTCAATGCCATTGTCGAGTATGTACTCCTGCATCGCCTGCTGCGCCCGGTTTATTTCATCCCCGGTAACACAGCCGAATTCCTGCATAGGCTTTGTCGTGCGCCACTCCGGGTCCAGCGCGAGGTGGACGTTGGGGTATTTCAGGTACGAAAACATTGACGCAAGCGATTCCACCGGATCGTAGCGCCCTATCTGGTGGTCAAGGAAGATCAGTATGCCCCGTTCCTCCGCGTACTCTATCCATTCCTTCAACAACGCCTTGTCGATCTGATCCATCGTCAGGATCTTGCCTTCAGGCTGAACCGTTCCGTAAATGATGTAAAAGGCCTTTACTATGCCGCGTCCGCCGCTTTCCGCATGGTACTCCCCGGCGAGGTCTGAGAGTTTTTGGGTAAGTTCGTCCTTTGGGTAACGGCCCAGTATGCCCATTCTTTTGGCAACGGGGTGACCGTAAAAGGCGAGTATATCGCTGTCAAGCATGATGGCGGAGGCGCTTGAGAGCAGGGACGGAGCGGCGTTTTTCGCGCCGTCCGCTTCAACTTCGCTGTTTGCTGCTTCCCCTTCGGCTGCAAGGACGACAGGTAAGTTTTCTCCCGGGACGGAGGCTGTCTCCGCCGCCGGAATATCCTTTATTTTTTGGGAATTGTCTCCCAAACTATCTGTGTTAAATGAAGAAAAAAACAAAAAAGCGCAGGACGCCATAATACAGGCGGCCGTCGTTTTCCGTGAACTTTTTGTGAACAAACCCATTATACCCCATTATCGGCAGAATAAAAATAAACTTTACGGCGGCGGGTAAAATGACAGGCGGGTAAAACGCCTTTGCCGTTTCTGATGGTGAGACGCGCCGCCCGCCCGCCTTGACTAACCAGGCTTTGCGGCGCATATTTAGAGGCGAAGCGGTATGAATAAGGTTATATTGAAGGCGGAAGACCTGGACGGTTTTTTGACGGAGGCCGACAAAACGGCGATTACCGGTATGGACAGCGTTTACAGGGCGGTTTTGGCCAGTTTCAGACAGTATTCGGTGTCCCTCCTTGAAAAGGAACGTGAGAAGGAAAAGGAAAATCTGATACGCCTGTACAACAAAATGGGCAAGATGATGCAGACCATTTGCAGCGAAGAGAGCGGCATACAGGTTTACAGTTTCCGTACCCCGCACGAAACCCACGCGGAAATATCACGTATCATCGCAAAACTGCGGGATGTCCGTACTGACAACGATGAATTCATTTACTACATCCAACGCGCCTATGAAAAGCTGTTTTATTTTGCGTGGGGCGGCATGAACATCGCGGAAAAAAACTATTTGATGATAAAGACGCCGGTAACAATCCCGGTACAGAACTATGCCGTACATAAAATCACAAACATAGACAGCAAGATCGAGAACACCGTTATGTGCGTTCTGCTGCGCGGGGCGCTGCTTCCCGCGATGATCATGTCAAAGGAGATCGAGGAGTATTCGTCCAACGCTTACGTTACGCCGTTTGCGCTGTTCAGGATCAAGCGGGACGAAACAAAGCGCGAGAACGACATGGAGTACATCCTCGACCTTGACCGCTCCTACTTTAACCTTGACGCCCTGGACGGCAAGGACCTGATCTTTGCGGACCCGATGAACGCTACCGGCGGCAGCCTTGTTACCGTTGTAAAATATCTCGTAAGCCAGGGAATAACGCCGCGTTCAGTTCACTTTTTTAACGTGATTTCCGCGTTAAAAGGCGCGCTGCGCGTGGTGCGGGCGCTGGATAACTGTACGGTCTGGACCTGCTGGATGGACCCTGTCCTGAACGAGGCGGCCTACATACTTCCCGGCCTGGGCGATGCGGGCGACCGTATAAACGGCAGGGATTCAAGCGATAAGGGCCGCAACATCATGCAGTTGATAGCCGATTACGGCAGCAACATAGCGGGGCTATACCGCTCACAACTCCGCGAAATTGAAGATACAGTTTTGGGGAGGTTGTAGCCATGGAACGTTTGCCGGGCAAAATCCATGTACAGGCAAAAGGCCCTGCCGGCAAGGCTGCCGGGCGTAAGGCTGCTTTGCGGACTGCCGTATGAAGTTACTTTCAGGAGGCGGCTTGCCGCGCGGTATATGTATTCTGGCGTTAAGCGCGCTGTCCTTGCTGGCATCGTGCGCCAGTGTTGCCACATCGGCGGAAGAGTACTATTCGATCGGCATGGCCTACTTCGAGATGGGCAAGTACGAGGAAGCCGAGCGCTGGCTTAACCGCGCGCTAGGCCGCAACCGCACCATGAGCGCTTCGGAATACAACCTTGGGCGCATAGCCTTTGGCACAGGCCGTTACAGTGAAGCCCTGAAAAAGTTTAACGCAATACTGAAAAAAGACCCCCAAAATGTTATGGCGCTTAAAGCGGCGGCCTATACCCAGATAAAGCTGGGAAACATGGAAGAAGCGCAGAAGCTGTACGATAAGGTTTTGGAACTTGAACCGGCGGAAGCGGATAACGGGTTGAATTACGCTACCGTCCTGTACGCCATGGATAAGCCTGCCGAAGCGGAAGCGGTGTTGAAAAAGTATGACTACATGATTCTTGATGACAAGGATGCGTTGCTGCTGTTGGCCCGTGTACAGAAGGCGCAGAAAAAACCTGAGGCGATCGATAGTTACGATGCCTGGCTCTCAAAGAATACCGACCCCCAGGTCCGCTACGAGTACACCCTTGCGCTGGACGATGGCGGGTTCTACGCGCGAGCGCTGGAGGAGGCCCGTAAAGCTCTGAGCGAACTTTCCTCAGATACGGAAACGTTGAAACGTTCCGCCATACGTTTTGTGATCGCCCGTCTGTTGCTGGTAAGCGATGGTGAAAACACGGAGGGACTAACCGAGCTTACCGAGGCGATACGGGCCGGTTTTGACGACAAGGATACGATAGACGCTTTGATCAACGATGAGCGCCTGTCAAAATCGCTGCGCGACGAGGTGCGGCGGACCATAGACGAGGCTAAGAAGCCTGTAGAGGGCACATCCGAATCGGCGGGATCCGCTTCAACTGAAAGCGGCGAAAGCACAACTACGGGAAGCAGCTCGTCAACAAGCTCAACTGAAAATTCTACAGGCGCTTCGACAGGAGGAGGAACAAATTGATGCGCGCCGCTTTTCCGGGCTCTTTTGATCCGCCTACATTCGGGCATATCGACATAATTGAACGAAGCCGTTCCATTTTTGACGAACTTGTCGTTGTGATCGCTGAAAACAAGCAAAAACAGTACCTGTTTTCCGCCGAAGAACGTTGCGCCATGATGTCCGAAATGGTAAAAGAATGGAAAAATGTTACCGTAATGCTGTGCGACACACTGATCGTTGACCTTTTGAAACAGCAAAATATAAGAGTCATGGTGCGCGGCGTGCGTAACGTTACCGATTTCTCGTACGAGTCTGAACTTTCAATGATGAACAAGACGCTCTCGCCCGGCATAGAAACGATTTTTATGATGACGCGCCCCGAATTCCTTGTGCTACGAGCATCGTCCGTGCGTGAACTTGCCGCCTTTAACGGCGATCTTTCGGCGCTGGTCCCGCCCATTGTTGCGGATGCGCTTCGTAAAAAATATCATTAACTAAATAGTTTATTTTATAGAAAACAGGTATAAAAATGTTTCGTATTCAAACAATGAACAATATTGCGGCGGAAGGGTTGAGTTTGTTTCCCGCCGGCAATTATGAGGTGGGGCCCGGCATAAAAGATCCGGACGTAATTCTGCTGCGCAGTGCGGACTTACACAGTTTAGAAATCCCGCAAAGCGTTTTTGCCATTGCCCGCGCCGGCGCCGGTTACAACAACATCCCTGTCGATCTATGCAGTAAACGCGGGATTGTTGTGTTCAACACGCCGGGAGCAAACGCCAACGCGGTAAAGGAACTTACCCTGGCGGCGCTGTTTCTGTCGTCCCGAAAGATCACCGACTCTATACGCTGGCTCTCATCGTTGAAAGACGCTGCGTCAGGCGGTACGTCTTCTGACGGCGTTCAATCAGGCGGCGATATCCCCGGCTTTGTAGAAAAAGAGAAGAACCGCTTTGAGGGACCCGAAATATCCGGTAAAACACTGGGCGTTGTGGGACTCGGTTCCATAGGGGTGATGGTTGCCAACGATGCCGCCGCGCTGGGCATGGATGTGATAGGCTACGATCCGTACATTTCCGTAAACGCCGCCTGGAATCTGTCCCGTTCCGTCCGTCACGCCGAAACTATTGAAGATGTTTTGCGCAGTTCCGATTATGTCAGCATACATATCCCGTACAGCGATCAAACAAAAAACATATTAAATGCCGATAAGATAAACATGATGAAAAAAGGATCGCGTCTCTTAAACTTTGCGCGCGGCGGCCTGGTAAATGAGGAGGATGTGATTTCGGCGCTGGAAAGCGGGCGGCTTTCCGTGTACATAACAGATTTTCCGACGGCGGGACTGCTGAAACACGACAAGGTTATCTGCATACCGCACCTGGGCGCATCCACGCCGGAAGCGGAGATAAACTGTGCGATAAGCGCCGTAAAACAGGCAAGAAATTTTCTTGAAACCGGCGTGATAGAAAATTCCGTAAACTTTCCGTCATGCCGCCTGGCCCGTAATTCGCCGTACCGGCTGCTTGCGGCAAACCGTAACATACCGAACATGGTCGGCCAGATCACCACGCTGCTGGCAAGCGGCGGCATCAATATAACCGACCTGATCAACCATCACAAGGACGGGTATGCGTACAACATTATTGACACGGAACAGGAGATTCCCACTTCCATGCTTGTCGCTCTTGAAAAGATTCCGGGCATAATACGTGTACGCACCATAGCCTGAACGGGGGATCACCGGCGCATCCTTTTTTTTGGGCTGTTCTGCGGTATAATGTTTATTATGGGAAAAGTATTGGTTTATGTGCTTTTTACATTTAGCGCGTTTGTCTGTCTCCAGGCGCAGGAAGACAGGGGCGTCTTCAAAATTCAACCGTTACAGGCGGAAGGAACAAACCCGGAAGAAACCCGCCTGCTGGAAATCCTGATATACTCGTATTTTTCCGATAAAACCGATGTGGCGATACTGCTGCCGGATAATGTGCCGGATATCTGGTCAGAGAGCCATGTCCCTTCGGACGATATTTCCGGCGAAAATGCCCCGGATTATTTCATAGAAACGAGCCTGTACCCCGAAAACGATAACTTTGTCTTTGAACTGGTTGTCAGTGACTCCTCTTCCCGTGAGCTTTCGCGGCAGACCGGCAGGTATAAAACAATGAAGGACATAGCGCTAAATATACACAACATCGTAGATGCGGCGTTTGAATGGCGCAGCGATTCCGGTGAAACGCCGCTGCCGCCTGACGCGGAGACCATCGTTCCTGAAAAATTGTTCGGCCTCTGGAGCGGGGACACAGGGATCAAGCTGATTCGAATTCTGCCGGGCGGTAAGGCTTTTGCGTTCTTTGCCTCAGGCGTAAATATGATGCTGTCCTACAAAATTGAGAATAACACGCTGATCATAACTCAAATTTCGCCAAACAATGAAAATTTTTATTACCCGCTGCCGCTTCCGATCGCAAAAATACTGGTAAAAGAGGCGGAACCTATACAATGGGAATTCATGCTGTACGAAAATGAAAATTTGCTGCGTGGAAGCCGTACAGAAACAACGGTTGAATTTGAGGATTACGAAAAAATCGTGATACGCCACAACAGCATCAGCAAGTCGGAATGGAACAGGCTCCCGCGTTAGGCCGTTTTGACGCACGGGGTTTGTACGCACTTCTTCCTGTAAGGAAGCAGTCACTACCTGGCAAATGACAAGAAAATGCCTCCGCCGCCGGTTTATGTCGGTGCAGGCGGTTTGGCCTGCTGATGGGCTTGCCGGCAGCGCCATTATTATGTTATAATGAACCTTCCCGCCGCAAGCAGCGGGGTATCACTCATAGAACGGCGGGGAGGCTCGATCGGTTGCGGAAATTGGATCAAGCGCTTTGCGCTTGATCTCTCAACGCGTAGCGTTGAGTCGTCTACTACCATTTTTTGTTAATGTTACAAATTTTAACCGCCCCAAGGGGCGGGGTATTAGACCCCACTTGCGAATAAAGGGGGTTACCGCCCCCCTTCGCTCCCAATCGGCTCATTTCGGGGCTAAAAGCCCCTCCATTCCGCCGATTTCCGCTACCCCCCGCAGG
>JAIRMP010000252.1 GCA_031258615.1 Spirochaetaceae bacterium
TGCTCTTCATTGACAATGAACCGCTCCTATCATGTTGAAGACGATGCACAAAGGCGTCCAGTCGCGTATGCCTATCGCCCCTTTCGACCCCGAACGCATAACCCGAAATCCGCTTTCGGTAGGCTAGCGCGGAGCGCCTTTAACCCCGCTATCAGCCGCGTATGCCAATCGCCTCTTTCACGCCCAATGCAGAAGCCGAAATCAGCCTTCGGGACGCTGGCGCGGAGCGCCTTAGAACCCGCTGGCGGGTTTACTAAAAGTTTAACAATTCTTGAAAACTAATTTACCTCTCTATTTTATCATTGGATTATCAAAACAATTTCCAAGGAGTAGAAAATGGAAAGGAAAAATAGCAAAGGAAAGAAGACGGCCGGGATGGTTCTTGGAACCGTGGTTGTTGCGGTGGCCTTCATAGCCGGACCAAGCCTGCTTGCATCGGGGGACGAGGGCAAAGCGGAGATGGCAAGCGCCGAGGCCGCGGTTTTTTCGGTAAGAACGGAGGAAGCCGGGAAGCGGACGTTGCGGGCTATCCTTGAAGTGAACGGCGACATTGTGAGCGCTCAGGAGGCGGATGTTTTCCCCGATGTATCGGGAAAGCTCGTCCGTATGTACGTCGCCCTGGGTTCGCAGGTGCGCAAGGGCGATGTCATGGCCGAAGTTGACCCCTCAAGACCGGGGACAACCTATATGAGCAGCCCGGTCTACGCGCCTATCTCAGGCACGGTCTCTAAGATGCCGCTTTCGGTGGGATCAACGGTTGGTCAGAATACCGGCATCGCCGCCATATCGGTAACGAGCAATCTTGAGATTACCGCACGCATACCGGAACGGGAGATTGCGGGGCTTAGAACAGGGCTAAAAGCGGAGGTAAGCCTACAGGCTTATCCGGGGGAAGTCTTTACCGCCACCGTCAACCACGTCTCTCCGGTCTTGGACGCATCTTCGCGGACAAAGCTGATCACCCTCGTATTCGACAGTGATGACAGCCGTATAAACGCGGGGATGTTTGCCCGTATCAGGATTAATACAAGGACTTATGACGAGGCGCTTGCCGTGTCTTCCGAGGCTGTTGTCAACAAACACGGCGAAAACCGCGTATATGTGTTGCGGAACAATGCGGCAGGTCTTCCGTATGCCGAACCGCGCGCGGTGGAGACCGGCGTAACGATAGACGGATGGACCGAAATCCGCTCCGGCATTGGTGAAGGCGAGGCTGTGCTTGTTCAGGGGCAGCAGCTTTTGAGCGGCGGCGAGGCTGTGCGGGTTGTTGCCGGCGCCGGGGGCGGACGATGAGCATAGCCAAGGCGGTTGTCAAGAGACCCGTGCTGTGGCTCGTAGTATTTGTCCTTGTTTGTATCAGCGGGGTATTCCTTTTTTCGAGTATCGCCTTTGATATGCTGCCCGAAGTGGAAGTGCCCTATCTTGCCGTCGTCACGACCTATCCGGGGGCAGACCCGGAAACCGTAGAGAAGTCGGTAACCGATGTGATTGAAGCGGGGTTGGCGAATACAGGCGGCATAAACAAGATGACATCGGTCTCCCGGGAACAGTCCAGCATGATACTGCTGGAGTTCGACTTTGGAACGGACATAGATGTCAAGGCTAACGAGGCGCGGGGAAACATCGATCTGATAAAATCCACGCTACCGGATAACGCCGCCGCGCCTATGGTGTTGCAGATCAAGGCCAATGACCAGCCTATCATGCTCATAGGGATAAGCGGCAGCGGGTTTTCGCAGAATGAGTTACGGGCATACGCAAAAGACGAGCTTCAGAATCAGCTTAAACAGATAGAAGGGGTAGCCTCCTGCGATGTGGAGGGCGGGCAGGACGCGCTGGTGCGGGTAGCAATATCACAGAACCGGCTCGAAGCCTACGGGGTAACGATAAGCGAGATCGCGGGGAAACTTGCCGCGCAGAATATACAGCTTGGCGCGGGTTCCATCGAGGAAGGGCTCGTAGAGTATTCGATAAAGACTTCCGGTGAATACGACAGCGTTGCCGCCATCTCCAATACCGTAGTCGCCCAAATGAACGGCGCGGACATCAGGCTGGGGGACATAGGGGATGTGGCGATGGATTACGCGGAGGAACGGTCGGCGGCGTATATCAACGGGGAACCGGGGGTATACCTCTCTATCATGAAGCAGAGCGGGGCGAATACCGTTCAGGTTGCCGACCATGTGTACCGGAGGCTGGAGACACTGCGAAAGACCCTGCCCCAGGGGGTTAGCCTTGACATAATCCAGGACGATACGACCCAGATCCGCGCAATGATACTTGAACTAGTTAATTCCGCCGTCATGGGCGTCGTCTTTGCCATGATAATACTGTTCCTGTTTTTCAGAAACCTCAACAGTTCGATTATCGTGGGACTCTCCATCCCCATATCATTTCTGATTACCCTGCTTGTCATGAGCCTAGTCCATATCACTATCAATATGATGACTCTGGCGGGGCTTATCCTTGGATTGGGCATGATAGTCGACTCTTCTATCGTGGTGCTGGAGGGAGTCACGAAATTCCGCGAGAAAGGGGAGCCTCCAAGCATTGCCGCTATACTTGCTGGGGAAGAAGTGATGTCGTCGATTATCGCGTCCACGATTACCACGATTTGCGTATTCCTCCCTGTTCTGCTCTTCAAGGACAGGTTAGAGATAATCGGCCTTTTCATACAGGATATGCTTTTTACCATCGTAATTTCGCTTGTATCAAGTTTGTTGGTGGCTATCTTTCTGGTTCCCGTATTGGCGAGTAAATGGCTGCCCGTTCACAGCCGCCTCCAGAAACCTGTTCGTAACCGGTTTATCGGTTTTATTGACCGGGGCATTGCCGCCGCTCTTGATGGGCTGGGGCGGATCTACAGCCGGCTCCTGACAAAGTCCCTGAAACACAGGCTTATCACCATATTACTGGTAATTGCCGCGTTTACGGGATCCGTTCTGGCGCTTTCAAAAATGGATATACGTACTTTCCCCGATATGAACAGCGATACGATCACGGTTGACATAACGATGCCCCTGGGAACCCGGTATGAGGACACCAAGGCGGTCGCCCTGGACATACAGGAGTACGCCATCGCGGAAATTGTAGGGACAAAGAATATTACCGCGAGAATAGGAAGCGGCGAATCTATCGTAAGGAATGCCGGGAACAATACCGCCAGCGTTACCGTAACCCTCGACCTTGACAATCCTCAGGCGGACTCAAGCAGCGCTGTGAAAGAAAAACTCAGGCGGCATTTTTCCGCCTTTCCCAACGCTGACATTGCCTTTTCCGAGGGGGATTTTACCGCCCTGTCCGGCGCGGATATTGATATTGTTATACAAAACGATGATTTGGATCGTGGCCTTGACTATGCCGCGGCGGTCAAGGCGCTGCTGGAAGACCGTGTGCCGGAGGCGCGGGACATAGCCGTTGATGTAAATTCTGGGCTGCCGCAGGTAAGGGTCAACATAGACAGGCAGCGGGCGTACAACATGGGGCTTTCCGTCAGCGCCATCGCCGGTGAAATCGCCGCGTCCATGAACGGGGTAACCGCCACCACCTTCAGACAGGACGGCGATGAGTACGATGTGGTACTACAGCTTGCTAAGGAAGACCGCTACGAGCTTCCCGATCTGGGGAAAATATTTGTCCGTTCCTCCAAGGGAGCGCTGTTTCCGGTCTCCAACTTTGCGGACTTTGAAAAAGCCCAGGGTCCGGAGCGTATAAACCACGAAGGGCAGGGGCGGACTATCCACGTAACAGCAGACCTCAGAGAAGGGGCATCCCTCAAGGCGGTAGAGGCTGCAATTCGCTCGCTCCTTGCCGGGCAGGGGATAGACGCCTCCTTTGCGGGGGAATCCGCCGAGACGGGCAAGATGCTGCAAACCTTTATGCTGATTATCATTCTCGCGCTCCTGTTGGTATTCGGCGTCATGGCGGCGCAGTACGAATCCTTTCGCGACCCCATCATCAACTTTTGTACCATACCGCTCGTACTGATAGGCGTGGTTGTCATTCACCTCGCAACAGGGCAGGCAATGAACGCCTTCACGATGATAGGCTTCGTTATGCTGGTCGGTATCGTGGTGAACAACGGCATCCTGCTGGTGGACTACACCAATTTATTGAGGCGCCGGGGGATGCCGCTGATGGAAGCCTGTTTTGAAGCCGGCGTGTCCCGCTTCCGTCCGGTTCTGATGACCGCCCTCACCACTATGCTGGGACTCGCGCCTATGGCGTTCTTCCCCGGCAAATCCTCGATGATGACAGCCCCCATAGGGCTTGCCGTATTCGGCGGCCTTGCTTCGGCAACGGTGATAACCCTGTTTTTCATTCCGGTGATGTACTCACTGATTAACAGGGAAAAAATGAGAAATGAGGAATGAGAGATGAAAATTAAACAGATTTTAGTTTGGGTATGTATTTTTATTACCGGTAATGTTTGGGCTGAAACAACTTTGGATATTGAAAGCGCGGTCAGCCTTGCGCTGGAAAAAAATCTTTCTATGGAGCGTTCACGAATAGAAAGCGCCGCGGCAAAGCGGAAACGCGACCGCTCGTGGAACAGCCTCATTCCATCTCTGGGAGCGGGCGCTGTGGCGGTGCATCCAACTTCGATTACTGGCCCCCTCTCCCCGGAGACTGATGCATGGACGCCGGGTTTTTCCCTCTCCGCCTCCTTGCAGCTTTCTCCGTCTATTTTTACCGACATTGAGCAGGCAAAAGCGAATTACGAGGCGGGACTGCTCAACCACGCCGCCGCCCGGCAGAGCCTGGAATTTCAGGTCAGAAGGCTGTACTATCAACTCCTGTTGTTACGGTCGAACACTGAACTCATGGAACAAAATGCCGCAAGCGCCCAGAGCCGGTACGAACAGATCAGCGTTTCGCGGCGGGCAGGCCAGGCCTCAAATCTCGATGAACTTTCCGCCCGGCTTGATGCGCAGACCCAGCAAACCAATGTCCGCAGCGCTATGACCGCCTATGAGAACGCGCTGGACAGCCTGAAACAGCTTTTAATGATACCGCCGGAAGAAAGTATTGTTTTACAAGGTAGCTTGCAAATTCTGCCGGCAGTGGAACAGAGGGCCGGATCCGGAGTACAGGGAGAATCTTTAACGGTGAGAGCGCTGCGGAAAAACATCAACTCACTTGAAGCGCAGCGCCGTGGGTTACGGACGAGTTCTTATGCGCCGGTTTTGAATCTCTCATGGAACGCCGCTCCCTTGTACAGCGATGCGATTGACGATTGGCTCGATTCGGGTGGGCAGTTTTCGGTAACCCTTTCGATGAAGCCGGATAACTTTCTCCCCTGGTCGCCGGCGAAGGAGCGGCTCGATTCCCTTGGCGACAGCATAGCCATACAGCAGAGCCAGTTGCGGGAAAACATACTGAGCCAAGAGAATACCGTCCGAAACCTGCGGCGGAACATTACCCAGTCGGCGGAGAACATAGAAACGCTGCGCCTCAACCTCACGCTCGCCGAAGAAACCCGCGAGATGTACGAGGAATCCTACAGGCGGGGCGCGGCGGATTTACAGAACGTCTATTCCGCGCGGGATGCGGTACTGCTTGCGGAAAACAGACTCTTATCGGAACAGTATAATCTGGCGCAGGCTATACTCGAACTGGAGACGGAACTAGACCTTCCTTTTGGAACACTCATGCGTTGGGAGCACCCCGCGAACTGAATGAGCGATATCACGGTCCCTTATGGAAATTTTACTTGCGATAGCGTATGCTATATGAAAGAGGAATATATGCCGGTAATTTCACGGTTTTTTGGCATGATTATCAAAATGTACTTCCGCCAAAGTGAACATAATCCACCGCATATCCATGTGATATACGGTGAATATGTCGGACTCATAGACATACAAACCTTTGAGATGTTTGAAGGTGATTTACCGTCAAGAGCTTTGTCGCTTGTAAAAGAATGGATGTCTTTGCATAAAGACGAACTAGTACAGATATGGAATACTCAAAATTTTGTTGAGCTTCCGCCTCTGGAATAGCAAAATGTTTCATAAAATTCAATCGGTTAGCCCGCTTCCTGAATACCGCCTATCTGTTCAGTTTATCAGCGGCGAAAAAAAAGAATACGATGTAAAACCGTTGTTTGCCAGGTGGGAAGTATTTCGGGCGCTAGACTCTATTCCCGGTTTATTCAACCAGGTAAGGGTAGATTCCGGCGGGTATGGTATCAGTTGGAATGGACAAATTGATTTGGCCTGCAATGAGTTGTACGAGAATGGTACTTATGCTCCATAGCGGCTCTCGCAAAAAACGAGCCGCGCAAACGCAGTATGGTATACTAGGGAAATACGATAGGAGTAATGACCATGACCATAAAACGGCAAATATTTATTTCCAATGTACGCGCGGTACTCATAACGCTGTTCGGGCTTTTTTTGGCCGGTTTTGTGTTTCAGTTTGTAATGATGAAAATTATGGGCGTCAATTTTGACGAAGAAGCGCGCACTAAATGGGAACAGATACGGAAGGAAAGGGAGGCGGAATCTCAAAGCTGGCCTACTGCGTCCGGTCCCATATTCATCTGTATTTTTGTGGCGCTTATCAGCGTGATAAATAACCTGTTTAACTACCGCATGATAAAATGTATTTCCCGCCCCTTGCAGCCCCTGAGCGAAGGGGTCAGGCAGATACGCGACAACAACCTGTCCTTCCGCATCGACTATCAAAATGACGACGAGTACCGCCCCATCTGCGAAGCGTTTAACGAGATGGCGGCGCGGCTTGAGGCATCGGCGGCGCGGAGGCAGCGGGACGAGGCGAACCGGCGGGAACTCTTGGCGGGAATCTCCCACGACCTCCGCACACCGCTCACCGCTATACAGGGTTACATTGAGGGACTGGAAAGCGGAGTCGCATCCACGCCGGAAATGCGCGATAGATATTTTGCCACGATAAAAAACAAGACCGCCGGCATGGAGCATATCATCGAACAGCTTTTCCTTTTTTCAAAACTCGACATGGACGAATTTCCCCTTGCCCTGCGGCGCGTTCCACTCATGCAGGTAATCTCGGACATGGTAGAAGAAGTCGCCCCGGAATACAGTCAACGCGGTCTTGACATACATATTGTGGAGAGTGATAGGGATGTTTTTGTATCAGCGGATACGCTGTGGCTCCGCAATGTTGTTATCAATATTCTTGAAAACAGCGTCCGGTATAAAACAAAAGAACGGGCTGCTCTGGAAATAAGCGCCTCTGTTGTCAATAATTCTGTTTTTCTGCGCCTTGCCGATGACGGCCCCGGAGTTTCCGCCGAAGCGCTTCCCAAATTATTCGATGTGTTTTACCGCGCCGATCCATCGCGCAGCGCGAAAGGTTCCGGACTGGGGCTTGCCATAGGGAAAAAAATAATTGAACACTTGGGCGGCGCAGTCCACGCGGAGCTTCCGGCTTCCGGCGGTCTTGCGATAGTTATCCGTCTGCCTGTTTCGGAGGGTATATGGTAAACCAAAAAATACTGATTATTGAAGATGACAAGGACATTGCCGCGCTGGAAAAGGACTTCCTGGAGATAAACGGGTTTACCGTGATTATCGAAGGGGACGGCATTAAAGGCGCGGAACGGGCGCTGTCGGAAGATTTTGCCCTCATCCTGCTTGACCTGATGCTCCCCGGAAAAGACGGCAGAACGGTTTGCCGGGAAATCCGCAAAAAAATTGACATACCCATCCTCATGGTAACCGCCCGGATTGAGGATGCCGACAAGGTGCGCGGACTCGGACTCGGCGCCGATGATTATATCACAAAACCGTTTTCACCTGCCGAACTTGTCGCCAGGGTAAAATCACACCTCGCCCGTTACGAGCGGCTTACCCGAAATGCGGACGCCCCGAAAAAGACGGATAAAATTGATTTCGGCTGGATTCAAATCAACCACGCCGCCCGCCGTGTCTTTGTCAACGACAAGGAAATCGCCCTGGCGCATAAAGAGTACGAATTGCTTTACTTTCTCGCGGACAACAAGGAAAGGGTGTTCAGCAAGGAACAGTTATACGACAAAATCTGGGGCGAGGATATGTACGGCGACATAAAAACCGTGGCGGTACACATCAACCGCCTGCGCGAAAAAATCGAACATGACCCCGCCAATCCTATACACATACAAACTCTTTGGGGGGCAGGGTACAGATTCATGGCGTAGGGTTAAAGTACGGGTGGCAACGCAAGGGAAATCCTTGAAAAACTGACGGGGAGACGCAGTTTCCATGTATTTTTGTACCTTCAGGCTTGAACCGGAGTTTCATCCAAATACTCCTCGCCCAAACCTTCAATTTTTTCCATAACGGCGATAGTTTGTTTTATTGCGATAAGCATATTTTTGATATGCTGTAAATCTTCAATCATAATGGATACCCTGTCTTTTATGCGGTTTTTAATCCATAAGTCCACGGGTTTGCGGGAGCCAATTTCAAAAGCAAAAATATCAGGTGTTACTCCTTCAAAAGTTATTAATCCCCCGCATGAAGATTTATTTGCCTGCGATACGGAAAGGTGTATTTTACTATTGGCGTATGTCAGTTTGTCTATACAAAAATCCCCTTTTACGTCTCCCAATGAAACTTTCATTGAAGCATCGGCGGGAAGGGTTTTGAGCAAATGGAGTTCAATGAGTTTCTTGCCAAATTCGGCATATTTGGTAAAAACATCTCTGTTTTTAGTCATGGGTACCCTGGGAAAGTCTGTTTCAAGAAATACGATATATTTTTTCCTATATATTTTTGAATGGAG